>QMPQ01000248.1 GCA_003648635.1 Bacteroidota bacterium
GGAACAGAACCAGGCCACACTGGAGGCTACACGCACCTGGATCGAAGCACATCCTCACCCCTGCATCAATTTTCATGTCTGCTTAGATCACTCCTTTGTAAAGAAAGAGGCTGGGGTGGGAACTGCCCGGAAGATCCTGATGGATGAGGCAACGCGACGGTTCAATGTTCTGGAGCGACCGGAAGGGATCATTGCCTCCACGGATGCCGATGCGGTAGTTCAGCCTAACTATCTGGAGGCCCTGGTGAATCATTTTCGCGAGTCTGAGAGTGGATCTGGGCCCGATGGATGTTCTATTCGCTTTGAGCACCCGCTTGCTGCGGATTCTGGAGCGGATTCTGGAGCGGATTCTGAAGTGGATCCTGGTGCGGATTCTGGTGCGGAGGAACAATTCTCCCCTGCGGTCTATGAGGCAATTGCCCAATATGAGCTGCACCTACGTTACTACCTTCAGTTGGTACGGTCCACGGGCTACCCCTATGCTTACCAAACGGTTGGCTCCTCCTTTGCTGTCCGGGCCGATATTTATTGCAAGGAAGGTGGCATGAACCGCCGGCAGGCCGGAGAGGACTTCTACTTTATACAGAAGGTGGCTCAACGGGGTAACTTCAGTCAGTGCGACAGCACCTGTGTGGTGCCATCACCCCGGCCCTCTGACCGCGTACCCTTTGGGACCGGACTTGCAGTAAGCCGACTCTCTGCCAGCGAAGACGTCTTAACGACTTACGATCCGCGGCCCTTCGCAATGCTTAAAGAGCTCTTTAAGAGGATAAAGCAGCCCGAAGATCTCAAGGGACCCTGGCCAGAACCACTGCAGTCGTTTTTGGACACACAGGAATTTGAAAAGGCTCTTTTAGAGATCAGGAGTAATAGCGCCTCCGCTTCTGCCTTCAGAAAACGTTTCTGGCGCTGGTTCAATATGTTCCGTATCATGAAGTTTCTGCACTATGCCAGGGAGCGGGGATATCCCGATATTCCAGTAGGGAAAGCAGCAGCAGAATTGCTCAGGGAGATTGATCCAGAAGGTATTGGAATTCCATCTCTGGGATCCGATCCAAAAAAACTTTTGCTGATTTACAGGATGCTGGAATTGAGGTGACTAGATATGAGGCAAGCTATTTCGCCTTCTTCGCTTTCTTATCTTTTTTATCCTTCTCTTCAATCACCACAAAAACATCCTCGTTGGGCTTTTTCATCAGGAACTGTTCGCGGGCGTATTTCTCCAGGTTCTCCTTGTTGGTGGTGAGTTCACTCAGGCGGGCTGAATCCTTCTGAATCTGCTCCAGGTAATACTCCCTGTCTTCCTCCAGCTGATTGATCTCAGAGGACATCTTGATGCGATCGACCGCATTGTTCTGGTCAAAGAATAGCATCCAGATGGAAAACACAGCAATGGTCAGAACATACTTGTTCCGGAGCCAGGGCCATATCTTCACGAAGAATTGATTCATGACTTAAAATTAGATAATAATTGGACTGCCTACTGAGAGGCTATCAAAGATTTTTCACAAGATTATAATACCTATTTATTTAGGTTTTATTTGTATAATGGTAGTTTTATACCTATTTTTATTGCTGTTATAATTTTTCACGAACCTGTCTATTCAAACTTATGAACTGGAAACGAGCGTCCGACAAGGCAATTCTGATTGAAATGGGGAATCGCATACGGCAAAAACGTATCCAGAAACGATTCAAGCAATCAGATCTGGCACATCGAGCCGGTATAAGTGTTTATACACTACAAAAGATGGAACATGGTCAGTCTTTCAATGTTTCAACTCTGATACAAGTGCTGCGGGCACTTAAAGAACTCGAACAGCTTGATCACTTTCTGCTCCCTGTAGAGATCAGCCCCATTGATCTATTACACGCAAAGGATAAAACCACACAAAGGGTGCGAAATCCGAAATGAGATGGCTGTAATCAAAATCAAGCTTTGGGGAAATACAGTAGGAGCAGTGGCATGGAGTCAGCAACAAAACCATGGAGTAATCGAATTCTCTGAGAATTTCGTGAAACTGGGGCTGGACCTGGCCCCTATTGCCATGCCCTATGAAGACTTGCTTCGCGGACAAAGGATATTCGCCTTCCCCATATTGAACTTCGAGACTTTTAATGGACTGCCGGGATTGCTTGCCGATGCACTTCCAGATGCCTTTGGAAATACCGTGCTTCGTGGTTGGTTACGTTCTCAAAACCGCGGTGCTGAAAGCTTAACTCCCCTTGAAAAATTAAGCTATGTCGGTAAAAGAGCCATGGGTGCTCTGGAGTTTGAGCCGGAAACTGAAACACCCGAAGCTGAAGAGAGAATTGAAGTGGAGCGCTTGCTCGATCTGACAAATAAAGTGCTGGAAGACAAGGAAAGTGTCTCACTCAACCTGAGTGCGGATGAAGAGCGCGCCATGGCCAGTATGATCAGGATAGGTTCATCCGCAGGCGGTCAGCGGCCAAAGGCTATCATCGGCTACCATCCGGAAACGAAAGAGCTAAAATCGGGACAGGTTCCGCTTCCAAAGGGTTTCCAGTACTACCTGCTGAAGTTTGACGGAGTAAGTGATGACCACCTTAGTTATCCCCAAGGGTACGGCAGGCTGGAACTTGCTTATCACCATATGGCACTCGACTGTGGAATACATATGCAGCCATGCAGTTTGCTGGAAGAAAACGGAAGGGCTCATTTCATGACCCTTCGCTTTGACAGAACTACGGAGGGTGAAAAACTGCATATGCAAACGCTGTGTGCTATGTCGCACTTTGACTTCAACATGGCGGGAGCGTACTCCTACGAAGATGCTTTTGAGGAGATGCGTGCTTTAAGCCTGCCCTATCCTGACCTGGATCAATTGTACAAAAGAATGGTATTTAATGTGGTGGCCCGGAATCAGGACGATCATACCAAGAACATCTCTTTCCTCATGGATAAAACTGGAGAGTGGCGACTCTCTCCAGCCTATGATCTCACCTGGAACTACAATCCCCGGGGAGACTGGACCAATGTTCATCAAATGAGCATCAATCAGAAAAGGGATAACTTCACTGTCAACGATCTGATAGAGGTAGCTCAACGACAGGGTATCAAAAACCCCACAGAAACTATTGAGAGAACGCTTGATACCCTAAATAGGTGGAAGCACTTTGCCAGGGACACAGGAGTTCGCTTAGATATGACTGACGCCGCCCAAAAAACCCATCGGCTTAAGCTCTAGTGGGCTATGAGGAGAGGGTGAGAGTGAAGAGAGTCGTAAGGATAATAAAAGTAAGGGGGCCTACAAACAGTTATTTATGACTGTTTTCAGCCCCCGATTTTATTATCCTGAAGACCTATTGCCTACTCCTCCTCCATAAATGGGTACCTGTAGTCTTTCGGGGGAACAAAGTTCTCCTTGATGGTCCTAGGTGATACCCAGCGCAGCAGGTTGATCATAGAGCCTGCCTTGTCGTTGGTTCCCGATCCACGGGCTCCACCAAAGGGCTGCTGACCGACAACGGCACCGGTGGGCTTGTCGTTGATATAGAAGTTCCCTGCGCAATTGGACAGTTTTTTGGTCAGCCAATCGATGGCATATCGGTCCTGGCAGAAAATTGCTCCGGTAAGTGCATACTGGGAGGTATCATTCAGTATGTCAACTGTTTCGGGGATCTTATCGTCGTCATAGACATAAAGGGTCAGTACAGGTCCGAACAGCTCCTCTTCCATGGTGACGTATTTTGGATCGTGGGCCAGAATAACGGTAGGTTCAATGAAGTAGCCTTCCGATTTATCATATGCGCCACCAATGATCACATCAGCATCTTTATCCTCTATTGCCCTGTCTATAAATCCAGCCAGTTTATCAAAAGTGGTTTCATCAATGACCGCATTGAAGAAATTGTTAAAGTCTTCGGGCGGCCCCATCTTAATTCCTTTTACCATGTTCTCCATCTGATCCTTCACTTCGGGCCATATACTTTGAGGAATATAAGCTCGTGAGGCTGCGGAACATTTCTGGCCCTGATACTCAAAGGCACCCCTTACCATGGCCACAACCAGTGCTTCAATGTCGGCACTTGGATGGGCGAAAATAAAGTCCTTACCACCTGTTTCACCAACAATGCGCGGGTAGGATTTGTACCTTTCTATGTTGCCTCCAATGGTTTTCCACATATGCTGGAATACCCCGGTGGATCCTGTGAAATGGATTCCGGCAAAATCGGGATGGGAGAATATCTCATCTCCGGCAACTGGGCCTGAAACAAACATCAGATTGATGACACCTGGAGGCACACCGGCTTCCACAAATGCATCCATCAATACTTTTGCTGAATATACCTGTGTATTGGAGCACTTCCAAACTACCGTGTTCCCCATCAGAGCTGGAGCAGAAGGAAGGTTGCCAGCAATGGAAGTAAAATTAAAGGGCGTGAGCGCGAATACAAATCCTTCCAGGGGACGCTGCTCCACCCGGTTCCAGATCCCTGCATCAGAAATCGGCTGCTGCTCATAAATCTCGGACATGTACTTCACATTGAAACGCAGAAAGTCTGCCATTTCGCAGGCACTGTCGATCTCGGCCTGCATGACATTCTTCGACTGCGCCAGCATGGTGGCTGCATTCACAGTGTCGCCATAGGGCCCTGCGATCAGGTCGGCCGCTTTGAGGAAGATCGCTGCACGATGTTCCCAGGCGAGTGCCGCCCAAAGCTCTTTCGCTTCGAGCGCAGCTTCAATGGCCATCTTAACATGGCTTGCATCACCTTTGTGGTAATGACCAAGCAGATGTTTTCGCTCATGTGGAGGATGAATGGAGACAAGGTTATCAGTTCTGACTTCTTTACCCCCTATTATCATGGGGATATCCAGAACCTGTGACCTCAGTCTTTTTATTTCTTTCTTTAAATCGGCGCGCTCCCTGGTTCCCGGAGCATAGTCCCTTATCCGCTCATTCACGGGTTCCGGCACATTAAAAATCCCTTTTGGCATAGCTTTTAACTTTTTATGTTTTACCGGCAGCAAAGATACTTTCTTCAGCCGCTATTTGCCACATATTCTACAGCAGATAGGGAAACAAGAACGCGCTTTCAGGAGGTAAAAACATTGGCTTTTATCATGTTTTAAATGAAAAAGGTAATCGCTTGAATGTTACACAACAGCAAAGGGATATTCGGGATGTGGCAGGCGTGAACAAAATGCCTTTAAGCTTGTTATTTTTAACGAGTATAAATAAAGAGCCTGTTTTAACATTAAACCCCGGATAAAATGTCATTTACACAAGAAGAATTAAAATACGATTACAACGCACTTGAGCCATACGTCGATGCCAGAACCATGGAGATCC
>QMPQ01000249.1 GCA_003648635.1 Bacteroidota bacterium
ATACTGATTCTTATGACCCTGAACTTTATCAGTATGCTTATTGTTCAGTCGCACCAGCAAAGCAAGGCGAGCGGCATCATGCGAATACTGGGTGCAAATAATTCAGACCTGACCTACCTGTCATTGTTTAAAATAACGATGCTTGTGGGATTGAGCCTGATTCTGACCTGGATTATAATTGCTTGGTCAGAACCTCTTCTAAAGACGATTTTTGGATCAGGCTGGTCGTTTCAAACCTTAAGCTCACAGATTATTCCTGTGGGTCTGGGGGCGGGAATCCTTGTGATTCTCTTTACTCTGCTGGGAACACTCCTTTCAGTACCTGGCAGAAGGGGTTTCAGCGTATTTGGTTTGCTAAGCGTATTTCAATTTGTCATCGTTATCATCCTGGTGGGTTTTTCAATGATGATCAAAAGGCAGATCAGTTTTCTGGGTCAAAAGGATCTTGGATATTCGGCGGAGAATATGTTGATAGCCCGAATACCTGGCGAGGTACCCAGGGGCAGTTTACTTGTTGAAGAGATTCAGAGGCAAGCAGGGGTGATCAACGCCTCTACCGCGCACCACCATCCGGTGGATATCTTTCAAAGCATGAATTTTGCAGCGGGCGGACAGAAATACCAGTTCGGATTCAGAATGGTGGATGGCGGAACCTTCGAGACCCTTGAGATTGACCTTCTGGAAAAATTCAGTTCGCCGGAGGGCCCTCTGGAGGACTGGGTAATCAATGAGACTTTCTACAAACACCTATTACAGGATTTTTCACCGGAGGAGATTGCTGCCAGCAATTTTGGTTCAGGGGAAGGCGATCAGAATCTGGGTGATTCAGGGACTCCATTTATCATCGGCGGGGTCATGGGAGATTTCCATTTTAGCTCCTTACACAATGGGATAGGGAATTTTGCTTTTGTCATACGTGATCCTGAAACCAGCTATAATCGCTGGTTAATGATCCGGTTCAGCGAGGGTCAATTGGCTTATGTTAAAAAGGCCATTCATCGAATGATGGAAAAGCATTTTCCGGGCAGGCCGCTTGAACTATTCCTTCTGGAGGATCGGCTGAATGAACAGTATAAAGCTTCACACAATTTATCGGATGTGATCAGAATTTTCACAATATTGTCCATCCTGATCGCCATCTCGGGGGTATACGGACTGTCACTCTTTATGACCAGGCGTCGCACCAGGGAGATAGGAATCCGCAAAATCCACGGGGCCCAGTCCCGGCAGATCATCGCCATGCTAAACCTTGGTTTTCTAAGATGGGTCGGAATCGCTTTTATCATTGCCTGTCCCCTTACAATCTGGGCCCTGAATAAATGGCTCATCAACTTCGCCTATCAGGCCACACTTCCCTGGTGGGTACTGGCCCTGTCCGGATTGATTGTTACAGGAATTGCATTGGCTGCCGTTACCTGGCAATCCGTCGCTGCTGCCAGGATGAATCCAGTGGATACCCTTACCATTGGCGATTAAGACCGAGACCTGAGTGCTATTCTCTTACAAAGGAGTTCTCGATTTCCCCCATATAGAAGCGGTGGAAGTCGTTTTTGGGATAGTGCTTGCTGGCGATTTCGGGAACCACAAAGTTTTCGGCTTTCAGGTTGTCGGAGTAAAGCTTGCGGCATTCCTCACTAAAGAAGCTCAGGGTGCCGGCTGTAATTAGCATCCAGTCCTTGTCCAGCAGTTTAAAAACATTGTCGGTGTGTGCCTCGGGCTTGATGTTATTGAAATCCTTCATTCGGAAACAGCACTTGTCGCAAATATTTACTATATTGGCGACAATATATAGCTTATATAATGAGCAAAAGTGTTGAAATACAGGTATTAACAAAGTTTAAAAAAGCGAGGAGGGGTTCGCTGTTTTTTATAGAGGATTTCCTGCGCTTTGGAAATTCCAAAGCCATAGCAAAGGCTTTGGAAAGACTTGTTGAAAAAGGAGATGTTTCGCGTGTGGCACGGGGAATTTATACCCGGTTAGAAAAGGACCCCATTTTAGGTCCGGTTAAGCCGGGTACAGAAGCCATTGCCAAAGCTATTGCCAAAAGAGACATGGCTCGTATCGTACCAACAGGTACTTTGGCATTAAATGCACTAGGACTATCAACCCAGGTGCCTGTGAATGTGGTATACCTAACCGATGGAGCCGCCAGAAAGATAAACCTTGGTAAACGTAAAATAATCTTCAAAAAAGTCAGTCCAAAAAACCTGGCCGCAATTGGGGAAATAAGTGGTCTGACAATTCAGGCCCTGAAAGAAATAGGCAAAGACAAGATTACTGAGGTGGAGAAACAAAAGATTCTTATGCACCTGCAAAATGAAGATAAGAATCGCTTGGAACATGATATCCGATTAGCTCCTGAGTGGATAAGAGAAATCATGCGCCAAGCCTTATAACCAGAAATATTCGAGGAAATGAGCAATGATTGGTACAACATACCAAGTCAGACAAAGATAAACGCCTATACTCAGGTTTCTGAAGAAACTGGTATAGCACCGTTTGCAGTTGAAAAAGACTGGTGGGTAGTGCAAGCATTATCTGCAATATTTGAGATGGAAATCGGTAAGTATCTAATATTTAAAGGTGGCACATCGTTAAGTAAGGCCTGGCGATTAATAGAACGATTCTCAGAAGATATTGACTTAGCCTTAGACAGGACCTATTTAGGGTTTGAAGGTAATCTTACGAGAACTCAAATAAAAAAACTCCGTCAGGAAACGGGCAAATTTATTTCAGATGGATTTACCCCAGAACTAGAAACTAGATTGAAGAAAAAAGGATTGACGGATATAACAATAAAATACATCAGGCAAAAAGCAAGTGATGCAGATCCTGCTAAAATTGAAATACATTACCCTAATGTAATTGAATACCCTGGATATATACCACCAAGAATATTATTGGAAATCAGCAGTAGTTCATTAATGGAACCAAAAGAGGCTCGATTAATTGACTCATTACTTGACGAGCAGTACTTTGAGTCTGATTTTGCTGAACCACCTATTTATGTTCCAACTGCAATTCCAGAAAGAACCTTTCTCGAGAAGATTTTTCTTTTACACGAGGAATTCCACAGGCCACAAAGCAGAATCAGAGTTGACCGACTCAGCCGTCATTTATATGATGTCTTTCAGCTCCTAAAAAGCGATCATGCTATTAGAGCTATTGATAACCAAGGCCTTTATGAGACTATCGTGAAACATCGTGAAGCATTTTACCATATGGGTGGAATTAATTACAATCTGCACCAACCCCAAACTATCAACCCTGTCCCAATTCCTGAGTTTATGGATGCATGGGAAGCTGATTATCGGCTGATGCAGGAGCGAATGATTTATGGTGACTCTCCACCATTCCATACGATGATTGATACAATTAAAGATTTTACAGAATATGTATTAAACCAATCGGAGTGGAAGATGGAAGTTGTATTTCCTGTACATTAATAATCTACTGTCGAGTTTAACGAGACAGCACATTAATTATTTCTCCCATATAGAAGCGGTGGAAGTCGTTTTTGGGATAGTGCTTGCGGGCGATTTCGGGAACTACGAAGTTTTCGGCTTTCAGGTCATCGGAGTAAAGCTTGCGGCACTCCATTACCAGCCGGGCTTCCTGGAAGAATACAGAGCCACCGTCGGTTGCCACCGGGGTGAGCCTGGTCTCGGCCGCCTTATCATGATCCCGGCCCGAACGTGAGCCGCAAAACTGAAGCGCATTGCGGTATTCCTCGGTAAAGAAGCTCAGGGTAAAGTGACTGTACTTTTCAGCAAATTCAAAGGTATAACGCTGCGGGCGAATCCAGGCGATAGCCACGGGCAGGTTCCACATAATGCCCATATGTCCCCAGCTGGCCGTCATGGTATTGTAGTGATCCATGGTGCCGGCTGTAATAAGCATCCAGTCCTTGTCCAGAAGTTTGAATACGTTGTCGGTGAGTGCCTCGGGTTTGATGGATATGAAATCTCGCATGAATCTGTTGTTTAATTGGGTCTGTTGTTATTTGGATCTGTTGTTTAATTGGGTCTGGTGTTTAACTCTTCAGCCTGGGATCAGGCTTATTTCTTTATATACCTGAAGACTATGGAATAGAGCAGAAGGATCACCGTCAGCAGGACAGCAATTCGTCCCAGGAAATCGCCATGCTTTACATAGAAGGTGAGTTTGTCGTTCTTGTTCAGGGTGCCACGCAAACCGGAGCGTTCCCACCATCCGATGCGGGCCAGTTCCACTCCCCGCTGATCGATAAGGGAGCTGATGCCGGTGTTGGCACTACGGGCCACACTGCGGCGGGTTTCGATGGCCCTCAGGCGGGCAAAGCTGTTGTGTTGACGGTGACCCGGAGTATCCTTCCACCACCCGTCGTTGGTGATAATAAAGAGGAAGTTGGCTCCTGCTTCACCCACATAGTCGCTAACATACTCGCCAAAAACCGATTCCCAGCAAATGACCGGGGCTACCCGGGTGCCGTCCTGCGGCGAGGCAAAGGTCTCCCTGAACTCCTGATACCCGTTGCCACGCATGGTTCCTCCCAGGTTTACCACCAGCTTTTCCAGGAAGCCCAGCAATTCTTTATGGGGCATCTTCTCGACCCCGGTGACCAGCATGGATTTGTGATAAGTGGGGATTTCACCGGACATATCCAGCTGTAAGGCACTGTTAAAATAGTCCCAGCGATCAGGACCAGAACGGTAGGGCCTGCTGGTGGATGTAAACTCGGAAGGTTCCTTGTAAAGCTTGAAGGTGCTGGCCCCGATCACCAGTTTGGCTTTGGGGTAGTTCTCCAGGAAGGTCTTCAGTTTGATTATTTCAGGATGTTGATCAATAAGCGAGAGCCACAACCCCGGGCTGTTGATAAAGGTCTCGGGACCAATGATGTAATCGGTCTGTGGGGTCACCAGTGAATCGGCAATATGCAAGAGGTATTCGGTCTGTACATCCTGTGGAACAGAACCAAACTTTTCAAAGGGATCGATATTGGGTTGCAGCACCACCATCTCATAAGGATCGTCCTGCTCCTCATAGCTAAGGTAACGTACCATGGAGAAGAGAAGCGGCACTACGAGAACACCCAGCACCCAGCCTAAGCGTAAGCGAGAGGCGGACAGGG
>QMPQ01000250.1 GCA_003648635.1 Bacteroidota bacterium
GAGAGAAAATGAGGTAAAGCAGAAAGAGTTTTCTACCAATCAGAAACAGGAGGATATACAACGAAAGAAACAGGAGGTAGAAAGCATCCGTGAGAATCTCACTGTACAGCTTGAAATTATTGAAAAAAAGAAAGATGAACTAGAACGCTCCCACCGTATACAGGTGGAGCAACTGGAGACCATATCCGGGCTGTCCGCCGAAGACGCTAAAGAGCAACTGGTTGAGTCTCTTAAGGAGGAGGCAAAGACAGAGGCCATGTCACTGATAAATGAGATCGTTGATGAGGCCAAAATGACAGCTAATAAAGAGGCCAAGAATATTGTGATCAAAACCATTCAGCGGGTGGCCAGTGAAACTGCCATTGAAAACGCTGTTACTGTCTTTCATATCGAATCCGATGAGTTGAAGGGAAGGATAATTGGTCGAGAAGGGCGCAATATCAGGGCCCTGGAGGCAGCCACCGGTGTAGAGGTTATTGTGGACGATACTCCTGAAGCTATTATTCTCTCGGCCTTTGACCCTGTACGAAGAGAAGTTGCCAGACTTTCTTTGCACCAGCTGGTAACAGATGGACGCATTCATCCTGCAAGAATTGAGGAAGTTGTGGCCAAAACCAAGAAACAGATCGAGGAGGAGATTATTGAGGTTGGAAAGCGTACAGCCATCGATCTGGGTATCCATGGTTTGCATCCCGAACTTACCCGTATGGTTGGAAAGATGAAATACCGCTCCTCCTATGGACAGAACCTGCTTCAGCACTCCAGAGAAGTTGCCAATCTTTGTGCCATTATGGCCACAGAATTGGGACTGAATGCAAAGCTTGCCAGAAGAGCGGGCTTGTTGCATGACATAGGTAAGGTGCCTGATGATGAGCTGGAGATTCCTCATGCGATATATGGCATGAAGCTGGCAGAGAAATATAAGGAGAAAGCTGAAATTTGCAATGCCATTGGATCTCACCATGATGAGACAGAGATGACCACACTTCTAGCACCCATTGTGCAAGTTTGTGATGCCATTTCAGGAGCCCGTCCCGGTGCACGCCGGGAAGTGGTTGAATCCTATATCAAGCGTCTGAAGGAACTTGAAGCCATGGCACTCTCTTATCCGGGTGTATTAAAGACTTATGCCATCCAGGCTGGAAGGGAGTTACGGGTTATTGTGGGAAGTGAGAAGGTCACAGATAAGGATGCTGAGAGTCTCTCATTTGATATAGCCAGGAAGATTCAGGATGAGATGACTTATCCCGGACAGGTAAAGGTTACAGTGATTCGTGAAACACGTGCCATAAGTTACGCCAAATAGTGAAAAAAGTTCTGATTACAGGTACCGCAGGTTTTATTGGCTTCCACCTGGCCAGGAAACTGGTAGACCAGGGATTTCATGTAACCGGACTGGATATTATCAATGACTATTACGATGTTGAACTGAAATATGATAGGCTGGAACTGTCTGGTATTTCACGTGATAGCATTGCCTACAATCAACTGGTAAGAAGTTCTAAATCAGATAATTATCAGTTTATCCAGTTAAAACTTGAGGATCATGATGCGCTCTTCGAATTATTTGCCAATCGAAAGTTTGATGTGGTAGTGAACCTGGCTGCGCAGGCAGGTGTCCGTTACAGCCTTACACATCCTCAGGCATATATTGACAGCAATATTACCGGCTTTCTTAACATCCTGGAAGCCTGCAGGCACCATCCTGTTGAGAATCTGATTTATGCCAGTAGCTCCAGCGTATATGGACTGAACAAGAATATGCCGTTCTCAGTGAGTTCCAATGTGGACCACCCGGTAAGTCTCTATGCAGCAAGCAAAAAGAGCAATGAGCTCATGGCTCATACCTACAGTCACCTCTTTGGTGTCCCCACCATCGGATTACGCTTCTTTACGGTTTACGGACCATGGGGACGACCCGATATGGCCCTGTTTCTATTTACGAAAGCGATACTGGCAGGGGAGCCAATCCAGGTTTTCAACTATGGCAAAATGGAACGTGATTTTACCTATGTTGATGATATCGTGGGTGGAATTGAAAGAATGGTCAGCAATCCGCATATAACAGGGGAGGGGTGGGAAGCTGAATCTCCCGATCCCTCTTTCTCTTCGGCACCTTATAAAATCCATAACATTGGTAACAGTAATCCTGTGAAACTTACCAGTTTTATAGAGGCCATCGAGAAAGCTCTTGGTTCAAAGGCTGAATGGCAGATGATGCCCATTCAAGCTGGTGATGTGGAGCGGACCTGGGCTGATGTGTCCTCGCTGAGCCAGGATTACAATTATAATCCGAACACTCCTGTGCTTACAGGTATTCAACGGTTTATTGAATGGTACCGGGAGTACTACAAGGTGTAAGGGCCACGCGCTTTTCAGCGCTTGTATAGGAGGTTTTTGAGCGCTTGTGCTTTCTCCGACTGTCCCGATTTCTGATAGGCATATTGAAGGTTGATGATCAGGCGTTCAATCACATCTGTTCCGGAACACGGGGTAAAATAGAATTCTTTTTCTTCAATCTTCAGATGTCGCAGAAAATGCTGTAGCTCTTTCAGGCCAAGTACACTTCCCTTATCCGAGGGATTGATATAGAATAGTATATTATTAGGATCCTCGTGGTATTCCGGATCGTAATAACAAAGCACAAAATTCCTTGGAAGGTTAACCCCATAGATAGGCAGGTTCAGTCTCCTGGCCAGTTCGGCATAGATCAATCCGAGCATAACAGGACTTCCTTTACATGTATCTATCACGTGGTTAAGCAAATAGAGTTGGGGGGTGTGGGCTTTCTTCAGGCTTTTGTCAAATCTGTGTATATCATAAAGAAAGTAATTAATGACCTTCACTTTTTCAAGGGCGGTCAGATCATTGTTTAGCTCGAGCCAGATATCCTTTTTGATCTTCTCGATTTTTTCATTGAGTTGTTCATATTGAAGTTCCGGATATTGAAAACGTGCCACCAGGTAGGCCCCAAAGAGCAGGTCGGTTCCACCACCTGACTTCCAGCTATCCATTCCTCTTTGCAGGGCGTTAAACTGGATCTTCCTGATAACATTCTCAATCCGCTCCTGCAGGTCGGGTTTTAGTGTGATTTCCCACCTTTTTTCCAGGGGGGGGACTACCTCTTCACCCAGTTCAATCAGGCGATCTGATACATTATTGAAGACCTGGTTATCAGGGTCCTCCAGCAGACTGATCAGGGCTTCCAACTCCTTGTGAGCGCTTTCAGTCATCCTGTGCAAGTTTATCCAGTACCATGGTGATTAGTTCATCAACTGCCCCGTGATAGCTTTCAAGGAATTCAAGTGATATACGGTTTGCAATGGCGACACAAATGGTGATCGCCTGGTGGTTCAGAAGCGCGGAAAGCGCATAGAGTGCTGAGCTTTCCATCTCAAAATTGTTAATTCGCATGCCTTCAAACCTGAAGGTCCCAATCTTTGAAATCAGCTCCGGATCGAATGGCTTTAGCCTGATAGACCTCTGCTGAGGGGCATAAAAACCCGGGGTCGAAAGGGTAATCCCTGCTATCAGGTCGGGACCCGATAGCAAGGTGTGCAAGTACTCTGAGCCCTTAATAAAATATGGTTCCGCAAGGCTCTTTTCCCACCCGCTATGATCCATAAATGATTTGGCCAGCGCTTCCATGTTGAATCTATCAGGATCCTTGTAAAAGTGGTAGAGACCATCGAAGCCACCGGCGATCCGGGCGATGATTTGCTCACCAGGGGCAATATCGGCATGCAAGGCTCCGCTGGTTCCGATCCGTATCAATTTCAGACTCCTGTGTTCGGATTTAATGGTGCGTTGTTCCAGATTCACATTGACCAGTGCATCCAGTTCATTCAGAACGATATCTATGTTATCTGTGCCAATTCCGGTAGATAGTGCGGTGATCCGTTTTCCCTTGTAGCTGCCGGTATGCGTTACAAATTCCCTGTTACTTTTTTCAAGTTCTATATGGTCGAAATGCGATGAAACCTGCTTAACTCTTCCCGGATCGCCCACCAGGATAACATGATCAGCTATATCCCCCGGCAACAGATGCAGGTGGTATATACTTCCATCCGGATTCAGGATCAGGTCAGTATGGGAAATAGGATTCATACCCTCTTCAATATCACTTATTCGATAAAAATAGTGTATTTTTACAGCTGCTTTTGAAATACTTACTCACAACTAAAACCAAGCGATATGAAAAGAGCTCAATACATGATTGTTAGTGTTGTAGGCATTGTGGTGCTGTTACTCATTTTTGGCAGCCAGATGTTTTATGTACTGAAACCGGGTGAACGCGCCGTGGTTTTTAAAAAATTTACCGGCGGCCTGGAGAAGGATAATATTCTTATTCCAGGCTTCCAAATTATTGCTCCCTGGAACGATCTGATCCGTTACGATGTAAAGGAGCAGAAGGCTGAGGAGACCATGGATGTGCTTGATAAAGGCGGACTCTCCATCAATGTGGATGTAACCATTATCTTCAATCCCTTCTATGATAAGATAGGTTACCTGCATGAGAATATTGGAATCAACTTTGTTTCGGTGATGCTGATCCCCAATGTGAGATCCGCTGTTAGAGCGGTTACCGGTCGCTATACAGCTGAAGAGATCTACTCCACCAAGCGGGGAGAAGTGGAGTCAGAGATTATTGAAGCTACCAGGTCTGCACTGGCAGAAAAAAATATCGAGATGAAAGACCTGCTGATTCGTTCCATTACCCTGCCTGAAAAGATCAAAGCTGCCATTGAAAGTAAACTGCAGCAGCAGCAGGAGGCCCTGGCTTACCAGTACCGGCTGGAACGGGAGACAAGTGAAGCAGATCGTATGCGGATCCAGGCCCAGGGTATTGCTGATTACAACCGGATTATCAGTGCATCTCTTACTTCCAATATTCTGAAGCAAAAGGGTATCGATGCTACCCTGGAGTTGGCCAACTCAGCCAACAGTAAGGTGGTGGTTATCGGAAGTGGCAAAGATGGAATGCCCCTGATCCTGGGAGGAAACTAAAAGGGCAATACCATGTTACAAAGATCACAGACCCTCTTTCTTCTGGGGGTCTTTATTCTTTCCCTGTTTTTACTGACGGGACCAATCA
>QMPQ01000251.1 GCA_003648635.1 Bacteroidota bacterium
CCACCGGGGAAAGATAATGTCCGAAGCTTCCAGCACGATAAAGGCAGTTCCTGCATAAATGGCCAGCGAGCGCGGTACATTCCGCCTTTTTAGTTCCTGCCAGAATTGGGATAGTTTGTTGGGGTTTGCAAGCATTTAGGATTGCTGTTGATTACTGCAAGTTACTCCGTTGTGGCATATGAGTCAAATAATGACATTTCTCAGTAATAAGTGCCTAACTCGGATACCATACAAAAATTAATATCGGTATTGATCTGTAATTCATATGGCTACTTGTTTTGGTTCAGGACACAGGACTTCTCGAACCATTAATCAAAATATAGATTGGGTAATGCTGATCAACATATCTGGTTATCTGGAAAGGAAGTTGAACGGATCAAACGGTAATGTCGGAATTCAGTTCAAGTTTTAAAATCTCTTCAATATCCCGATCAAGCTTCCTGATTTGTGCTACTAATCCGTGTTTGGAGCGGACATACAAGCTGATGAGGAAAACAACTATCATCAATGCGTAGAACGGTATCATTTTCGTTGAAAGGAATGGAATGCCAGCAGAAAGGAAAATTCCAATGATCATAAAGGGAGCAAGGATGTAACTGTGTTTGGTAACTCTCAGCTTGTACTTTTCAACAATCTTCAACTGCTTTCTTACTGTGGTAACAGGACCATCGGGACTCAAGCTCTCAATGCGCAGATGAAGTTTTATCGCCCATAAATATGATATTACAGAAAGCGATATAAATAAAACTGTGCCGATAATAACATCGGGCTCAAGTGTGAATTGAATCCGGGGGACTACAATGAAGATAATCAGGGGTAAAGGTATTATCAAACCAACAAGCGATCTCACCTTTAGCCAGTCAATGCGCTTCTCGGCATTTACAATCAGCAGCTTCCTGAGTAAACCATTATTAATTCTGGTACTTTCAATAAGTTGCTGCTCATGCTGTTTCCAGATGGTCCTTAGTTCATCAAACTCCATAGTGTTTTTGTTTTATTGCTACCCTTTCTCTTAGTTGTTCTTTGATTCTTGAGATACGGGTCCCAACATTTGATTTTGAGATGCCAGTGATTTCAGAAATCTCTTCATGCTTATAACCGTCAAGGTACAATAGGATGATCGCTTTGTTATATTCGTCCAGCTCATCAATGCAATCATTAAGGAGTTCGATTTGAGGATTCAAGTCTGATTCACTTGAAGGCTCCCCGTAGTCTACTTCTACAGCATTTTTCAGGAAATCCCACTTCTTACGGGTACTCCGACTGTAATTCATTGCTGTATTCAACGCTATGCGATAAATCCACGTTGATATCTTTGATTTGCCTTTGAAATGTGGATATGCCTTCCACATCTCAAAGGCAATGTCACTAAGAAGGTCTTCCCTGTCCTGTGATGTGTTGGTATATGCTCTCGTAATCTTCAGGATGATCCCTAAATTAGTTTCCAACAGTTGAATAAAACGTTCATGTAATTGGAGGTCAACCATTAATCAAGATTATTCGGTAATATACCTATGTCTTTCAACTTACTTCTACTCTATTAGTAATAATTCAGGTCGAAAAATCACAGATCGCTCATTTTCAGCTCTCTTTTTAATATTGGCTAATCAATCCTGAAGTTTTCGCAGTTTGATTCCTCTTGCTATCTTGCGAATAAACTGAAATTCTAATTTTTGATCAGATACTGAATAGTATATATTATGGATAAGTTTCGAATAGAGAATTGTTCCGATGAATTATTGTGTGGTATCGATGGTGGAGGCACAACTACGAAAGTGGTAGTGTGTAATTTGGAAGGCCAAGTGCTTGATTCGTTTCAATCCGGAACAATAAATCATTATGGCGCAGGAATCCCAAAAGTAAAGGAGTATTTTGCAGCCATAGCAGCCAATATTATTGAAAAATTTGCCTGTTTGCCGGGAACTATCTTCACTGGTAATTCAGCACTGGATGGACTGGCAGATGATGCACTGGTTCAGGAACTTACAAATGGTGTGTTCCATCCTTCTAAGGTCGTTTTTCATTCCGATGTTTATATAGCCCTCCTTAGTTTTACCCTGGGAAATCCAGGGGCGGTTCTAATCTCGGGAACAGGCTCGATGGCTTGCGGAATTGATGCCGGGGGAGCTTATCATACAGCAGGTGGCTGGGGGCAGGTACTGGGTGATGAAGGCAGTGCTTACCATATAGCGTTGAAAGGGATTCATGCCGCTCTGCACGCTTATGATGGTCTTTCGGAACCCACGATGCTCAGCGCCAGCGTGATGAAGTTCTTCGACCTGAAAAAGATGTCCGATATCATTGATAAAATATACAATCCACCTGTCGAGAAAGGCGTAATTGCGGCTTTTGCGCCTGAAGTGGAAAGAGCTGCTGAGGAAGGAGATCCAGCTGCTCTGCACATTATGGAAAGCGAGGCAGAATGGCTGTATAAACTTGCCCTTGCCATTACTAAAAAGTGCATAACTCAAAACCTTGGATACTTTGGCAGTGTGCTCAACCATAACCACAGGATTCGTTCAAAGCTTTCGGCTTTGCTTGCAGAGCAATTCATTAGTTTACAGGTTCCGCGATTCAAGCCTGAAATTGGAGCACTGATAGGCGCTTTTCGCGAATCGGGCCACCGTGTTAGCGATTCAGTCATAGATAATTTGTTGAAATACAGATGAAAATTAATCAAATGAGAAAAACACTTCAGTATATTACCAATATCCAGAACCAGATCAACCATGTACTCGAAACCCAGATGGATAGAATTGATGAAGCTGGTGCGATAGTGGCCGAAACTCTGATGAGCAATGGCTTTGTTTATGCATTCGGAACAGGCCATTCGCACATGATGGCCGAAGAATTGTTTTACAGGGCCGGGGGGCTGGCGAGGATTTACCCCATTCTTGAAGATGCATTGATGTTGCACAACGGGGCTATTAAGAGTACAGAAATGGAGCGCCTTGATGGTTATGCCGAACTTATTCTCGATAGATATGAATGCACTGAAAAGGATTGCATAATTGTTGTTTCAAACTCAGGCCGGAATGCCGTAAACATCGATATGGTAAAAGCAGCCCATAAGCTGGGTATGAAAGTTATCGGACTGACCAATCTGACTCATTCAAAAGCACAGGAGTCGCGCCATGTTTCGGGGACGAAACTTTACCAGATTGGCGATGTAGTGCTCGACAACCAGGGTTGCCTGGGAGATGCTTCGGTCTATATTCCGGAAATCGACCGTAATATTGCAGCCACTTCAACTTCACTAGGGGCCATGCTCTTGCACACTGTTGCTATTTCTGCTGTCGAATTAATGATTGGAAAAGGGCACATACCTGAAGTTTTCTCATCGGCCAACCTCGATGAGGGCGATGAGATAAACGATAAGATTCTTACCAAATACAGGTCCTTTATTAAGCCTTTGTAATCGGGGGTGAGTTGATTTTGTAATAAGTCTATATAATTGTGAGGATGATCCTTCACTGGAAAAACCGGAATCAGGAAGGATTTCATACAAATAGGCATATTCTCCCGGATCGGTAAATGAACTGTATTGAGCACAGGGTAAAAAAATTATTTGGGATTGATATATTTTTTCAAGTTGTTTACATAATTCTCAAATGCTTCAATTCCTTTTTTAGTGATTGATAAAGAAGTATTTGGATAATTATTCTTAAAGGACTTTTTCACCTTGATATACCCTGCAGTCTGTAGTTTTTTTATCTGGATGCTTAAATTGCCCGAGGTAGCCTGAGTTTCTTCCTTGATGAAGCTAAAATTCGCTTCATCTACCGACATTAAAATCGATACTATGGATAAACGCAGTTGCGAGTGCAATATGGGATCTAAATCTTTAAACATTTTCCTTTCTCCGGGCTATATTAAGTAATATTCCTGGTATAATCATTCCTACCACTGCTCCTAGCATCATGCTAAATCCATGATAATCACTATCTATAAAGAAAGAACCGAGTCCAATTAAATTTAGTAAAGCACCTCCAATGGTAAGAGGTCTGAATTTTATGGATAATCCGCTAACAATGATCATCAAGGCAAGCAAAATAATAAAAACCGGGCCCATGGCATCTCCAAGTTGACTCGAAAATAAAAATCCCATTATCATTAGATTCATTCCAATTACCCATCCAATGTTTTGTAAAATGTTCCCAATGATTGTTTTAGGCTTATTGGTCTTTTTGTAGTCTTTCCAGGCCCAAATGGCTGTAATAATTGCTCCAATTGGAAATAAGTAAACAGGAACTATGGTAAACTTGTATAATTCCAATAGTGAAAGCACAAGCTGACTCCCAAATACAATAAGCATTAAGCTGCCCCAAAATATAAATACGCTGCCGTATTCCTTAAATCGTTCTTTAGTCTCTTCTATTGTCTTCGTTATCAACAATAGACTTTCTTCTGGTGTTAAAGTTGAACTATTCATTTGTTCAAATTTTAAATCATATTATATGTTAAAAAAGTAATTATGGTTCAAATATAAATAAGTTTATGATATAAACCAAATAAAATCTACATTTCTAATATTAAGTGGTCAGGTAGTCTGTATTTTCCACTTGAAGGCAATGGTGTCCATCAAGTACTCTCTAATATCCAGATTTATACACCTCTTTGACGTGTTTTCCACTATCTTTAAACATAGAAAGCACGTACCAATGTAAAACTGAAACCAAGCACTTCCTGAAATGAAAAAGGCCCTTCTGTTACTCCTGGCTGTAGCTGTTCTCACAGGCTGCAAAGAGAAGAAAAGTGAAATTCCTGCCATCGATCCGGCATTTATCAACTACGTGTCTGGATTTACCAGTGGGGTAATATCGGCAAGCTCCAACATAGCCCTTACACTCTTAGCAGATATTCCTGAAGCGATCAGGGAGAAGTCCCTGAAACTGGAGCTTCTGGAGATCAGGCCCTCGGTAAAGGGAAATTTTACCTGGGTGGACAGCCGGACTCTGGAGTTTAGTCCCGAGGGAACACTCGATCCGGGCACCATATATCAATGTAAGTTTCACCTGAATAAATTGATGGAGGTTCCCGGTGGA
>QMPQ01000252.1 GCA_003648635.1 Bacteroidota bacterium
GGCTGGGAAACAAATCAAACCAGCTATCAGCCATCCGACATTGTTCTGAAGGCCATTGAACTAAAAGAGGGTATGGTGGTAGGGGAGATTGGAGCTGGAAGAGGCAGGTATTCGGTAATCCTGGCCGATGCAGTAGGCGAAAAAGGACTCATTTATGCAAATGACATTGATAAGGAAGATCTTGACTATCTCAACCTTCGCTGCGAGCGGGATGGCATAACTAACATTACAATCATAAAGGGTAAAGAGTTGGATCCGCTTCTTCCTGAGAATAAACTTGATATGATATTTATTGTAAATTCATATCACCACTTCAGCAGCCCCGTAGAGTTATTGCAAAACGCTAAGCCCGCGTTAAAAGCATCCGGAACCCTGGTGATTATTGAGGGCGTTCCCGGGAGATATGGAAGAAGTTCAACTCACGCCACTACAAGAGAAGATTTATTATCCCAGGTAAAAGAAGCAGGATACATCTTTGATGGTGTGGCGGCAGAATTGCAACGGGATGATATCTATATTTTTAGAAAACTATGATTTCATAAATTTAGAAATCCTCCAACATGAAAACTATCAAGTACACAGAAGCTTTATTGCTTATTCTATTTACAAATGCATTTCTAACAGCCCAGGAAAGAGAAACCGTACCGGTATCTCTGGAAAAGATTACAGAGAGTGTCTATCAGATCAATGGGGGACAAGGCGCCAATGGTGGTGTAATTATTGGTGAAAGTGAGGTTTTGGTCATTGATGCGAAAATGAATGAAGAATCTGTTATTCAAACAATTGTAGCAATTAAAGAAATTGCAGATGAGGCAATTAGCTACTTGGTTAATACACACAGTGATGGGGACCATATTATGGGAAACAGGTATTTCCCCAGCTCTGTGACTTTTGTTGCCCATAAAAATTGTCGAGACGATTTTTTCAAAGATAATTTTGGTCGTGAATCCGACTGGGACGAACCTGAATTTTATCCTTTCACTCCCTCACTAACCTTTAAAAAGAACCTGAATATGTGGTTGGGTAAGGAGAAAGTTGAACTGCACTATTTTGGCGTTGGCCACACCACAGGTGATATCGTTGTATTTCATCCAGAACAAAAGGTGGCATTTATTGGTGATTTGTATTTCAGCGGCCGGCCACAATTGGTTCATTCGAATAAAAACGGTAACTCTTTCAAGTATGTAAAAACTATGATGCAAATGCTTGAAAAACTGGATGCTGAAATATTTCTAAGTGGTCACAGTGATCCTGTAGGACGTGAGGAAATTGAGAAGCATATCCAGGTTATGGTTGAAAGGCAAAATAAAGTAAAAGAATTTGTCAGCCAGGATAAATCCCTGGAGGAGACCCTAAAGGAATTCAATGAAAATGAAGCCCGCCTGGTAACATCAATCTATAATGAAATTACCGAGCAGGAAGCGGAGCAATCCACTGAAAATCCGTACTAGTCTTGATAATCTGATAAAAGTTATTCATTTTGGAAGCGTTAATAGTAGACCGCCGCTATCGACCTCTAAAACCCCCTGAATATCAGGCGGTTTTGTATTTAAGGGTGGCTTCGTTCAACTTTTTGTGGCATATCCTGGCATAAACAACTACTTTTAAAAGATGGAGCTAAGTCTGATTTCTCTTCTCTCTTTTCTTATCACCTTCCAGCTTTTTTTTGTTGGCATCTTTCTGATAACACATAAAAAAGGAAACCGACGCAACAACATTCTTCTTGGTACCATATTTATCTTGATCGCCTGGAATATGGGAGACCTCACACTACAAATGAATGGTGTCGTTTTCAAATGGGAATTCCTGCAACATATCGATGATGGCTTTTTTCTTCTCTATGGACCCATATTTTACCTGTACGCTCAGGGCGTCATTTTTAGAGATTTCAAATTGTCCAGTGGGAACCTGCTGCATCTGATACCCTACCTGCTGCTTACTATTTTACTCCTATCACTAGGAAACCTCACGCCCAGCACATCGGAAGAAATCATTAAGAACGATTTGCCCTGGCAGTTCTACCTGATAAGTGCTTTAATGTATGGCCACGTCTTTGTTTATCTCGGACTGACCTACAAAACCCTAAGGAAGTATCGTAAAATCATAAAGAACAAATATTCTCAAATAGATCAAATCAATCTGGATTGGCTTAGTTCCTCTATTAATACCTTTGGCCTACTCACTTTTATATCACTGGTTCAAAATTTCATAGGCCTGGCGGAAAATAGATCTGTGTTTATGGTCACCCTAGTTCTTCTGCTCATTTTTGTATTTTACTTCGTGAATAAGGTCATCCTTAAAGCACTCCGACAACCAGAAATTTTTGCGGGCATTGCTCAAAATGAAACAAGCAAATACCTGGGATCGAATTTGACCCCAGGTCAAATTGAAGAATCCAAGAAGCAATTATTGGTTTTACTCAGGACTGAAAAATCCTTCTTGAATCCTCAAGTGAGTCTTACCGATTTGTCTGATAAACTATCCGTATCTACCAAGCACCTGTCTCAGGTAATCAATCAATCGTTTAACAAAAGCTTTTTCGATTTCATTAATACCTACAGAATTCAGGAAGTTCAACAAATCCTGAAAGAATCTGTGGATGATAAAATGACCGTTCTCGAGGCAATGTATGAGGCGGGATTCAATTCTAAATCTTCTTTCAATACAGCCTTTAAAAAGGAAACAGGACAAACACCCACCGAATTCCGGAAAATGATTTAACAAATGCGTTCGACATCCTGATATCGGTCGATTGTGGTTAATATAGTTGCGATACTTGCTGTATCATTTAAAAACTTAAAATCATGCAGCAAGAAAAAAATTCAAAATACCCTTCGAATGCTTTCGGTCGATTTTGGATGAAAGTTCCCCTGGTCGTCCGCTCCATACTAACAGGTTTTGGTGTCACCACTTTAGGTGTTGGCAGTTGGGTCCTCCTGGTTACCTACATTCCTGTTCCCTGGTCTGTTGTGCCCATGGGCGCGATTCTCATTCTTTACTGGATCTATTTCAGTGGTAAGTGGAAGCCTTCAAACACACAAGTTTTCCGCCATTTTTGTATGCGGCAAATCAAGTTGAAAAGACCCGTATGGACCTGGGGCTTGGTGGCTGCCTTGCTTATAGTCCTAGTTTTAAATTCTGGTGGGATATTAACGTTTCGTATATTTGAGTTTCAACCCGAAATATTTAAAACCGCCAGGTTCCTGAATGAATTACCCGCATGGAAGGCCTGGCCAGTAATCCTGATGGCATCATTGGTGGCAGGAATATGCGAGGAAATCGGCTATCGTGGTTATATGCAAGCACCTCTGGAACAAAAATATGGCCCTGTTGCCGGCATTTCCATTACCTCACTGGTGTTCGTTGTTGCTCATATACATCAGGCCTGGGCGAGTGGTATGGTCGGTATGATAGTAATCTTCGTCATCTCCTTTATGATCGGGTATCTGGCTTATTCTACCAAATCGCTTCTTCCTGGCATTATTGCCCATGTATCTTTTGATATTATCAATTTCTCATATTGGTGGTCCGATGTTATGGGCACTTTTGAACGCAAGGCTGTTAGCATGACAGGTGTAGACAATCACTTTATCATTACCCTCATGGTGGTTCTTCTGTCAATAATTTTATTCATTGGGATCATCAGGCAATTATTGAAACTGAAAAAGAGCGATTCAGCAGATTTGGTATGACCTGTAGAAAAAGAAACAGGACAAACCCCCATCGATTTCCGGAAAATGATTTAGCAAATGCGTTCGACATCCAGATATCGGTCGACTGTGGTAATAATAGTTGCGATACTTGCTGTATCATTTATCAACTCAAAATTTTAACGATATGAAAAATAATAATAGTAAAACAAAAATTGGACACCTCTTAAATACTAATAGAATAGTAAAGATTAGTGAGATTCTTTTGGTATTTATTTTAGCCTTTGCCCTGATTAAAATATTGACGCCCTATGCCGGAGATAATCAATTATTGAAATTCGGCATTGTCTGGTGTACCAATATTTTAATGATAGGTCTTGTTTGGTTGGGAATCAAACTCCGTGGACAGAAATGGAGTGATTTCGGGCTAACATTCGGACGCATCAGATTAAAAGAAAGTTTTAGGATATTCCTGCTTTCTCTACTGGTATGTATTCTTGGGCTTGCAGGATACATGCTTGGCACTCTTATTATGGCCAATATCTCAGGCATGCCCGAAAGTGCAGATTTGAGTGTTTACGAATATTTACATAACAATATATTCATGCTGATATTAACTCTTATTGGCGTTTATATTATTTCCTCATTTGGTGAAGAAGTGGTCTACCGGGCATTTCTAATCAACCGCATAAGCGAATTAGGTTTAGATACTAAATATGGAAAGATTGCAACAGTGCTTATAAGCGCTGTTATTTTCGGATTGGTGCATTATGAATGGGGCCCAACGGGTATGGTCTCAACCGGATTGATGGGCCTGGTATTGGGAATCTGTTATATGAAATTGAAGAAGAAACTCTGGATACTGGTCTTAGCTCACGCATATATGGATACCTTATTATTGGTACAAGTGTATTTGACCAGTAAATGAGTCCTGGCACTATTGCCTATTCACCATGGAATACAGAAGGGATTTTACCGAAACTAACCTGAAGTATATGAGGCAGTTTTACCTAACCTTTGAAAAACGTCACGCATTGAGTGACGAATTGTCCTGTACCCATTATCGCAAAGTTGCAGTTGTCCGATAATGTATTCGGATTGTGTTGATATAGCTTTGATCCAAAGGCAATACTTCTCAATCCGTGCAAGTTCAGCGTATCTGTCTTCCGTTCTTGGAAGGGAGAGGTAGAAAGGTTTTGATGGAAATCGTGGATACACTCTTCTTGCGTTGCGCAGCAAGGTGAAAAGGGTGTTAAGCAATGACTCAATCTTGAGTCCCCTCTGAAAAGGGTTATTTTATAAATTAAAAAAATAGTATTTATCAATATGATAAGCTTCAATAGAAAATTTCAGGTTGTATTTCAGTCTATGGGGCCAAAATGAC
>QMPQ01000253.1 GCA_003648635.1 Bacteroidota bacterium
AACTGTTTCAGAAGTACAGATCCGGGAGGCCTATGTGGACCTTCAAACCGGTCCGGTGGGTTTCAGGCTGGGAAAACTGATTGCTCCCTGGGGCAAAGGAACACTGTTTAATCCAGTCAATAAGCTTACCCCCATGGATCCCACCACAAGATCCCCTGAGCTTGACGATATGAACCTGGGGATCTGGGCACTTCAGACTAGTATCAATATGGGATCGTACCTGAAATTGACGGGCACCTGGAACCCACTCTACCAACCCGGAATCTTGCTGATAGACCCTATCCCCATGCCAGAATATGTCTACTTCCTGGATCCGGATTATCCGGATGTAACCCTGAATGAAGGAAGTTATGGCATCCAGCTGGATCTTCACGCTCCGGCAATGGATGCCGCCTTATACTGGTTCGATGGATACCATAACTGGCCGGGCATTGCATTTGACTCCTTTATTATGGACAGCCTCAGTATGGAGCCTGTGGCCCTGAATATTTATGAAAAAGCCTACAGGATCAGAATGGCAGGACTGGACTTCTCTGTACCGGTCGGCTCCTGGATCTTCACAGCCGAAGGTGCCTGGTTCCAGGCAAGGGCTAAGCATGAAGGCATAGAATATCTGCCCTTCCCTGAACTCTCCTATACAGCCGAAATTGAAAAGAGTGGTTCCTGGTTAACTGTGATCGCGGGTTACTATGGAAAATATATCCTGGATTTCGTCCCTGCCCAGGCAGCACCCAATCTAGTAGCAGAACAGGAGCAGTTTCTCCCACTGGTTGAGGGAGGAATAAACCTCACTTCCGATATTGCAGATGCCGCGGTTCGAGAACAGGTAGCTGCATTCAACAGGCTCTACAACTACCAGCTGGAGGAATATTATCATTCTATATTCCTTGTTCTGAAAGCAGATTTTTTTCACAACATACTGGAACTATCTGTCCCTGTAAGTTACAATATAAGCACAGAGGAATGGATTGCTCAGCCAAGCATCTCATGGATGCCTGCAGATGGCCTAAGGGTGAAGGCAGGTTTTAACGGACTCTGGGGTAGTGAAAATTCCCTTTACGATCTGGTTGGACCGGTACTCAACTCAGGATTTATCGCAATGACACTTACATTTTAAATACATATAATGAATTCCATAATAATCAAATATCGCTGGTGGATAATTACAGCTTCCCTATTGTTTACTGTGGGGATTTCCATGGCACTGCTAAAACTGGAAATTGATCCCGATCTGAAAAACTATTTTCCAAAAACCATGACCTCGATGGTCAATACAGTCAGGATCGAGGAAGTATTCGGAAACCAGGACATCATTATGATGATTTTCGAGGCTGATGATATCCTTAATGAAGCCACATTGAAACGAGTAAAAGCAGTGGAGAAAGCCATCGATCGGATGGATGGGGTTAAGCGAACTTCTTCCCTGTTCGGCTCCAATCACATCTACGGCGAAGGGGGGGTCATGTATGTGGAGCCAACCGTCCTTCGCATCCCCCGAAATGAGACCCAGCGAGAAGAACTTCGAGAAACAATAGAAGGGAATGACCTGGTTTACAAGGTGATGGTATCTGACGATTTCAAGGCCACTGCCCTGGTGGTCTCCCTTGACGATGGTGCAAATGAAGATGCAGTTTTCGCAGGAATTCACGAGCTTCTCCTGGAGCATCCGGGCGAGGAAAAAGTCCATTTCGGAGGTCTCCCCTACCTCCGGCAGGCCATCAATAAGGATATCAAGCGCGATGCTGCTATCCTGATTCCCATTGCTATGCTAATGATGCTAATCTTCCTCTTCCTGGTTTTCCGGGAATGGAGAGGGGTATGGCTCCCCTTTATGGTGGTGGCGATGTCGGCCCTGGTTGGAATCGCAATGATCCCGATCCTTGGATGGAAATTCTATTTTATTTCCCTGCTGGTACCTATCCTGCTGATTGCTGTGGCCAATGATTATGGCATACATATGATCGCCAGGTATCAGGAGCTTAATGCTTCAGGGTCCAAGGAGAATATGAAAGAGAAAGCAGTGCGGATCACCCGCGATCTCTGGAAACCTATATTGATAACTGGTCTCACTACTATTGCCGGAATCTCAGCCCTCTGGGCACATACGATGATACCGGCACGCCAGATGGCCCTGGTGGCCAGCATCGGAATCCTACTGGCCATATTCTTCAGCCTGGTGCTACTGCCTGCACTGCTCTCACTGCTTCCCAAATCAACATACGTTCCCATCATTTCTGGGGCGGGGGGATCAAGTAATAGGAATATACTTGGACGCTTCTCTTTCTTTGTAGTGAGGAATAAAAGGCTTATCCCGGTGGTGGCCCTGGCCTTTACCTTACTGGTTTCCACAGGAATCATCTTTCTAAAAGTTGACTCGAATGAAGAAAATTTTTTCCCGGAGCGTCATGAGGTAAAAAAGGGAGCAAAAATTATTAACAGTAAGTTCGGGGGTTCAGAGAGTATATCAATTTTGTTTAGCGGTGATATACTCTCTCCCGAACTCTTGCAAAGAATGGAGATGTATGGGGAGGAAATGGAACAACTGGATGCGGTTGACTACACCATGGGATTTTCTGGTGTGGTGCGTGAAATAAGTAAGGCTCTGAACGATCCGGACGAACCCCTCTACGACAGGATTCCTCCTTCACGGGAGGCAGTGGCGCAGTACATGGAACTATACAACATGAATGGAGATCCGGAGGAATTGGAGCAGATTGTTGACTTCAATTACGAACATGCCCACCTGATGATCCGAATTAATGACGCCAACAATGAGATCGTTAACGGACTTATCCAAAAACTCGAGGAGCTTACAGCAGGCGATCCTGCAGTTGAAGCCATAGGGGGCTATGGCTATGTGCGCAGCGAACTGGCCAATAAGGTTCTCAAGGGAACCTTTAACTCCCTTGGTATTGCACTACTCGTCATTTTTATCCTGCTATCTGCCATCTTCCGTTCCCTGAAGGCCGGGCTCCTGGGAATTGTACCACTTACCATATCGGTAGTGGTGCTATTTGGACTGATGGGCTTAACAGGGATCAGGCTGGATGTGGCCACTGCCCTGCTCTCTTCCGTAATGATAGGCGTAGGAGTTGATTACACCATTCATTTCCTGTGGAGATACCGGGAGGAACGCAGGCAGAACAGGCCGGCCAGCGAAGCGGTGATCACCACCATCACAACAACCGGTCGTGGTATCATTTTCAATGCCCTTTCGGTGATTGTTGGTTTCTCCGTATTAATGATCTCCTCCTTTACTCCCATCCGCTTCTTTGGGGTTCTGGTGGTGGTCTCCATTCTGAGTTGCCTGGTGGGTGCTTTAGTCATACTGCCAGCCATCATCCTCCGCTTCAGGTTTAAGTTCCTGGAGCCCGTATCTGAGGAAGTAAAAGTTCATAAAATCAAAGGGAGAAGAACCTTACGAAGAGTTGCTATGGGCATCTTACTGGCCCTGTTGGTATCCATCAGTGCCAGTGCCCAGGATGCCAGAGAGCTTATTAAAAAGAGTCTTGATGTGGTAAAAGTGAGCTCCTTCGAAGCAGCCTCCACCCTGACCATTACCGATTCGAAAGGAAATACCCGGGTCCGGAAAAGCGCCATGGCCTCCATGTCGCTCAGCGATGGAACAGAGAAAAGAATCATAAAATTCACCTCCCCGGCAGAGGTAAGTGGTACAGGGATTCTGATTTTCGACTATCCTGAAAAAAGTGATGATATGTGGATCTACCTTCCTGCACTACGAAAAACCAGGCGTATCGTAAGCAAAGAGAAGAGTAAAAGTTTTATGGGAAGTGAGTTTTCCAATGCCAATATGACCGCACCCGGACTGGACGATTTCACCTATTCGCTGCTTGGAACAGATACCTTCCTGGATAAGAACTGTTATATGGTGGAGTCAATACCCGTAAACACAGATCTGGAAGATGAATATGGCTACAGCAAATCAGTATCATGGGTAGATGAGGACAGCTATCTTGTTCACCAGATTTACTATTTCGATTTTGACGGTGAGATGTTTAAATCTATCATCAACAGTGATTTCAAGGAATTAGATAAGAAGAAAGGCAAGTATATGGTAACAGGGATGAAGGCCATTAATCACGATAACAAAAGAAGTTCAGAGATGGTGATGCAACAGGTGGCGGTTACCCCCACCGATGAATCCTACTTTACTGTAGCCTATCTGGAAAAAGAATGAAAATCCCTGGAGAATAGAAATAGGCAGATATTCCCTATTTTTGCAGGATGTCATTCGATTCCACCATATGTGCACTTGCCACGCCGGGACATGGAGCCATTGCAGTGATCCGCGTTAGTGGTCCCAATGCCATCGGAATCACGCAAGGCATTTTCCAGGCGGCCACACCAGGGAGGCAACTGGCAGATCAGGCTCCCAACACCATCCATTTTGGGACCATCCACAAGGGTGATGAGCTGATCGATGAGGTACTTGTGAGCCTGTTCACAGCACCACACTCCTATACCGGGGAGGATTCCATTGAGATATCATGCCACGGTTCACCCTATATCCAGCAACAGATTCTGGAGCTTCTGCTTAGCCAGGGGGCAGAACCGGCCAGACCTGGAGAATTTACCCAGCGTGCCTTTTTAAACGGGAAGATGGATCTCTCCCAGGCTGAAGCTGTGGCCGATCTGATTGCCGCCGAATCGGAGGGCGCCCACCGGGTGGCTCTGCAACAGCTCCGTGGTGGGTTCTCAGAGCGCCTGAAATCATTGCGGGATCAGCTACTGCATTTTATTTCCATGATAGAACTGGAACTGGATTTCAGCGAGGAGGATGTGGAGTTTGCCGACCGGGGCAAACTGGTCAGTCTGATAAATCAAATCTCCACTCTGGTTGATGAACTGATCAGCTCTTTCCAGCTGGGTAATGTATTGAAGAACGGAGTGCCGGTGGCCATTATCGGTCGGCCTAATGTGGGTAAATCCACT
>QMPQ01000254.1 GCA_003648635.1 Bacteroidota bacterium
ATAGCGAAATAAATTCCCTGCCTGTACCAATTCATTTTGATTTAAAGAGCGGGCTATAGATCTAATTTTGTGCTTCATTTGAGGCAAAGAGACCGGAGTAATATTGGCCAATAAATTGAGAATTGGTCGAATCGGTCCCTTAATTGCACCTGGAATATGGTTTAAAAGTCTTTGGTTGTTGTATAAAACGCCCACTCGTCCAGCAAAAATATGATCACCGCCATCAGCAAAAACAGCAAGATCAAAATGGGTTTTTATTAAACGACTGACCAGCATAGTAGGAATTGCGGAGTCATCCGCAAAAGGTTCATCATAATAATATGCCAATTCTTGAATTATTTTCTGGGCTTCTTCGGTGGTGCATATATATTCTGTATGATCGGTGCCCAGAAACCTGGCAGTTTCTCTGGCAAAAGGAGCTTCATTTCCTCCCTCTTCAAATCCTATTGTAAAGGTTTTTATTTTCTCTGTCCAGTTTTTCTGAATAATTGCTGCAATAGCTGTACTGTCATACCCCCCGCTCAGGGTTATTCCTACTGGTACATTTCCCTCCATTCTGTAATTACATGATGAAACCATTAACTCATGCACCTTTTCTTTTGCCTCATCAAAACCAATGTCATATTTTTCACGATGATAATAGTCTTCAATATTCCAGTATGATTCATTTGATAAGTTTCTGGACTTTAAATCCATTTTGAGGTATTTCCCGGATTCAATCTTATAGGTTCTTTCAAATATGGAATGGGGAGCGGGTATATATCCATAATTAAAGTACAGGCTTAAAGCATCTACATCAATATCCCGTTTGAAGTCTGGATGAACATGTAAGGATTTAATTTCAGATGCAAATAAGAATATACCATCTTTCCAGAAATAGTATAAGGGTCTTACTCCAGGTCTATCTCTAAAAATATATAGCTTTTCTTTTTTACTGTCAAATATGACGATTACATAAATCCCATTGAGCTTATGTATGAATTCGACACCCCACTTTTCGAATGCACATAGTATAATCTCACTGTCAGAGTATGAAGCAAAATGGTCATCCGAATCATTAAGAAGTGCTTTGATTTCTTTCAGGTTGTAAATTTCACCATCCAGGATAATGCTTAGACTTTTATAGTGAAATGGTTTCTTGCCATTGGGATTAGTTTCATGAATTGAAAGATCAGTCTGCCCCATACCAATATGAGCCTCTGATAATTCAAGATGCTCATGCATTTGGCAATCTGGTCCTCGATGATGAATTTCTTCAATCATCTTTCTTAATGTATCTTCCCTGGTTTTTTTATGGAAATCAATATAGCCAGCTATCCCACCCATTTGTTTTGTTTTTTATTTTCAGACGCTTATTCTTATACGGACAAAGACAATTTTTTTTCTCAGCAAACTAATTACTATGCACTACCTGGTGGCCCAGCAGGCGATCGTAGCGGGTGCCGGGCGGACGGTGGTAGAAAAGGATCAGGTACTCGTTTCCGGTTTCGTAATGGTTCCCCTCTATTTCGGCTACATCGAATTGCTCATTGAACGCGGGAAGGAAGAGGTAGCGGTAGTTATAAACCCCCTGTTTAAGCAGCAGACTTTTCATATAAGCCTGTTCCTCTTGATTGTATTCCATTCGGCTCAGGTCATCGAACTGCCAGTTGGTCAGTGCCCCGGCAATATAGACAGAGCCTTCCAGCTCCAGCGGAATATCCAGTCTGAAATGGGCAAATACATAGTCGGCATCCACTCCAGGATCATGGCTTCCTTCTGCCTCCACTGCATACCTGCCATTGATATCCTCCTGGGAAAAATAATTATTTGGGGACTTGCTATGGTCGGGTTTCAGTTCAAAATGGAAGTAGGGATCTATGAAGTCGATTCGTTGTACGTAGTAGGTGGGGGTTCTGGTATTTTTGGTATCGAAAAACCTGAATTCGTTCCCCCCGGGGAAAACATTTTCCTCCTGATAGTCATAGATCAATTCTCCCGGATTGACCATATAGGGTTGCAGTGCATCTATCCCCATGTCCCACAGTCCGTTCTGGTAGATCACGGTCCTGGTTTCACTGAAAGGATCGTCGATGGTAATCCCGCTGTGCTTTACGGTGAAGTCCACCTCCTGGCAGCATCCCTTGTACTGACTCAGGTCCGGAATATGGGCGGAGGCCTCTATATTGACACGGCTCTCGGTCACCATAAAGCGCTTGGTAAATACTACATCGTCGGGATTCCCATCGCGGTAGACCAACAGCAGGTAGTTGCCCGATAGCGTCATGCGAATATCTTCGTTGGGAATCTGCAGGCGATAGTGCAGGTAAGTGGTATAGGTGCTGAAAGATGGGGTGCTATTCCGAATCTCATTTTCGGGGTAGCCTTCCAGGTACTCCAGTTCTGTGAGATCGGAGGGGGTCCAGTCGGCATTGCAGTGGATCATCCGGTACATAAATGTAGGCTGATCTTTCGACAGATCGTCGAAGACCAGCACCAGCGGTACATCTCCTGTAAGCTTGACCACCGGGTAGCTCATGGGCCATCCTTCGCGGAAAAGCTGCACCGTCTTCAGGCTGTGATCCAGCACCATTTCCCGCACCTCCCCGTGGTCGTCCGAATAGGGTTTCTGACAAAGCACAGGTACAAAACTGACCTGCATCAATATTATATATGTTATGAGAACGGAGGCTAATTTCATAATATCACAATCTGAATTTACTGGCAGGGACATGCATGCAAAAAGCATGCCCTTGAATATTTTCATACCCGCTTTGTGGCCCGGTAAATTTAATTATTTTTATAGATCATTTCATAGCTTATTATACTGTTACAAAATAATCCATGGCTGAGGTAATCAAGATTAAAAAGGGTCTGGACATCAAATTGAACGGACAGGCCGAGAAAATCTATGTCAAGGCCCCTCGGGCTAAGACATATGCAATTAAGCCGGGCGACTGGCACGGACTAACCCCAAAAATCATTCCCAATCTTTGTGACGAGGTGAAGGTGGGAACCCCCATTTTTTATGACAAGTACCACCCGGAGGTGAAGTTTTGCTCTCCGGTGAGCGGGATTCTGTCTACCATTAATCGGGGTGAACGCAGAAGGATCGTCGAGGTGGTCGTTGAGGATGATGGCAAGGATACGGCTGAATCGTTTCTCAAGGGCGACCCTGCATCGATGAAAAGGGAGCAGATCGTGGAGAACCTTCTGAATAGTGGACTCTGGCCCACCATCAGACAGCGTCCCTATACCACCATAGCAAAAACGGATGGTAGCCCCAAGTCTATCTTTATCTCGGCATTTGATACCTCTCCTCTGGCCCCTGACTTCGATTTCCTTCTGAAGGATTCGGAAGAGGATTTCCAGTGGGGTGTGAATGCCCTGAAGCAGCTGACCGAAGGCAGGGTTCATCTGAACCTGGACGGAAGGTACCCCTCCATACGCACTCTGAGTGATATCAAGGGAGTGGAGATCAACCGTTTTAAGGGTCCGCATCCGGCTGGTAATGTGGGCATCCAGATCTCCAAATTAGATCCGATTAACAAAGGGGATGTGGTCTGGGTGGTTCAGCCTCAGGATGTGGTGGCCATAGGTCGTCTGTTTAAAACCGGATTATATGACCCATCCGTAGTGGTGGCCCTTACAGGTGCCCGGGTGGAGAAGCCCCAATATTATAAGACCATTCGTGGTACTGCCATTGCTCCACTGCTGGAGAAGCAGCTGAAGGAGGGTGATAACCGTGTGATTAGCGGCAGTGTGCTGAACGGCGTAGCCCTCGATGCTGAAAGCGGCTATGTAGGCTTCCTGGATTCTCAGCTTACAGTGATTCCCGAAGGAAATTACTATGAGTTGTTTGGCTGGATGATGCCCGGATTTAAGAAGCTGTCGGTTTCCAGGTCTTTTGCCTCTACCTGGCTTACACCTAACCGGAAATTCGATGTGGACACCAATTTCCATGGAGGGCAGCGGGCCTTTGTGATGACCGGCGAGTATGAAAAGGTAGTGCCCATGGATATCTATCCGATGCTACTGCTCAAGTCCATCCTGGTGAACGACATTGATAAGATGGAGCAACTGGGAATTTACGAACTGGATGAGGAGGACCTGGCCCTGTGCGAATTTGTCTGCACCTCCAAGACCCCGGTTACCCAGATTCTCAGAGATGGACTCAAGGCCATGAGAAAAGAGATGGAAGAATAATAATTACACCAATTTATAAGCATGAGTTTTTTACGACGATTTGTAGATAAGATCAAACCCCCGTTTGAAAAAGGGGGGAAGCTTCATGTATTCCATGCGGGATTTGAAGCCATTGAAACCTTCTTCTTTGTGCCTAACAAGGTCACCAGGGGACGGGTTCATATCAAGGACGCCAATGACATGAAAAGGTCCCTGATTATTGTAATAATCGCCATGGTGCCTGCGCTCCTGTTTGGAATCTGGAATACCGGTTTTCATCATTTCCAGGCGCTGGGCATTGAAGCCGATTTCTGGCAGATGGTCTGGTTCGGCTTTCTGAAGATACTGCCCATCATCATTGTAAGTTATGTAGTGGGACTGGGGATTGAGATTGCCTTTGCGCAGATGCGAAATGAAGAGGTAGCTGAAGGCTATTTCGTTTCCGGAATGCTGATCCCACTGGTGATGCCTGCCGATGTACCGCTCTGGATGGTGGCTGTGGCCACAGTCTTTGCCGTGATAATCGGGAAAGAGGTATTCGGGGGAACAGGGATGAATATTTTAAATCCTGCACTTGTAGCCAGGGCTTTCCTGTTTTTTGCCTATCCCAGTCATATGTCGGGCGATAAGGTCTGGATAGCCGGACTTGGAGATGGGACTGGTATTGTTGATGGATATTCAGGCGCAACCATTTTGGGTCAGGCAGCAGGGAATACTTCAACTTTCTTAAACGGACTGGGTGAGGCATATACCTCCATGGATATGTTCCTGGGGA
>QMPQ01000255.1 GCA_003648635.1 Bacteroidota bacterium
ATTGTACGGTTCCGGTGCCGTGGTGGGTCCTGATAAAATCGATGATCGTTTCATTCAGCTTGTGCTTTTTGGCAATCTCCACCCCCTTCAGCACATGCCCAATAATCAGTTTGGCACTTGAGCGTTCATCAAGATCATTATGCGGATTAGAACCCTCATGAAGGTTCTCAATAAAATAATGAGGATTCTCCATTTTCCCAATATCATGATAGAGGGCACCAGCCCGAACCAGCAAAGAGTTCCCCCCCACCTTCAGCACTGCCTCCTCGGCCAGACTTGCCACCTGCATGCTATGCTGAAAAGTACCGGGCGCCTTTTCGGCGAGCGAACGCAAAAGCGGCTGATTGGTATCGGACATTTCAAACAGGGTGGCATCGGAAAGAAACCCAAAAATCCGTTCAAACAAGAATACCAATGGATACACTGTCAGGATCAGTAAAGCATTCCCCGAGATCCATAATACATCGACCCAGTTGATCTGGCCAAAATCTCCTTCCTGCAGAAGCGTCAGAATAATATAGATAATGGCATAAGCAGCCAGAACAAAGATGGCCGTATAGAACAGGATCCCCCTCTTATAGTAGGACCGCAGGCTAAATAAGGCTACCAGTCCAGCCAGAAAATTCATCAGCACAAACTGGTAGCTGTTGGGCACCCAGAAACCGGCCAGCAAAAGGGTAATCATATGGACAAAGAGGGCATACCTGATATCAAAAAAGGTCTTCAGGAAAATGGGAACCAGGACAAATGGTATCACATAAATACTTACAGCCTCCTGAGTAGATGCGGCGCGGGTCAGCCCCACCATGACTACAATCAGGCTAAGTGTAAAGAATGTTTGTCTTCTGCTGATCAGAATGTCTTTCCTGAAATAGTAGATAAACCAGAACAAGGCCATAAAAATCAGGGTAATCAGCAGCAACTGTCCCAGGTATACAACCAGGTAATTTTTCCCCACATTGGGATTGGCCTCATACTCCCTGCGGAGCGATTCTATAATCAGGAAGTCGGACTGGGTGACCAGTTCACCCCTGGCAATAATCAACTGCCCTGACTGAACCATGCCCTGTGTCAGCGTCAGTTCGTCCAGTGCAGCCTGGTGCACTTTCAGGGTCATGGCATCATCATACAGGATGTTGGATCCCAGGTAGTCATTCAGGTTCATCCGGCTCAGAATCGTCAATGATGAAGCACTGGCACCTTCTAATTCTTTGTTTACGTACTCATAGGCAGATCGCAAGGTGAAGAAAGCTGTGAGACGATACTCCTCTGCCAGATCATCCTTCACCACCATCACAGGAGTCTGCTCGGGTACCTTTCCCTCCAAAACGGGATGCCGTTCTATGATGCCCCTGGAGTAGATCTCCTGCAAGACATTTGCAATCACATGCCGTGTCATGGTCCATCTTTCTGAAACATTTTCTCCCAGGCCCATGGAAGAAGCTATGCTATTGTAGTCTCGGTAAAAGGCAGCAAGCATATTATTGCCAACAAGTGAATCACTAAAAAAGTAGAGATACTGATTGTTCTGCAGGCTGTCCAGTTCAGCCTGGACCTGTTGATCCGGCTTAAAAATGGGGAAATCGAATGGAGCCACCAGATTTTCATGCATCCAGGGCTTGTTCTTGGTATACTCATACCTGAACTTTCCCTCCCTGGGAAACATGAAGTAGACCAACAAAATAGCAATGATATAAATCAGAACAATCTGGATGGTATTCCAGAATTTGGCAATGCCTTTGGTCCAGTTCATGGGGTGAAATTAAAATATCTTCTGCAACTTTTAACCTCTCCCTTGTATTTTTGTTCAAAAGCTTGTAAACTGCATAAGCTTCTGGAAACACAAATCATGACCAAAGGAACTACTTTCCACGCTTTCATACCCATCAGGTTCGAACCTGGCAACACTTCTGTGATGATCTCCCAGTTGTTATTCGGGGAGGAGTTCACTCTAAGGGAGAAAAGCGGCAACTGGCTCTCCATATCGCTCGATTTTGACGGAACGGAAGGGTGGGTAGCCAAAGAGTTCGTAGAACTCAGGGAGCTCGAAAATGAGAAGAAAATGGGGCTAAGCGGGCCTGTCTGCCTGGCATCTCTGCCATCAAGCACCATCCTTGACCTGACAATGGGTCAACAACGGATCATTCCGGCCGGTGCAGTCTGGAATTCAGAGCGAAATAATTCAATGCTTTGGTATGGACACAATTTCGAACTCCTGAGCAGTGAAGGATTTATTAAACCAGGAGCAAATACCAATCCACGGGAGGTTGGGAAACGGATAGTTTCTCTCCCCCATATTCCAGGTGGCAGATCAGGATTCGGTTTTGACGGTCCCGGACTGGTGCAGCTAATCTGCAGGATGATGGGGAAGAACATCCCCCGTTACTGTCAGCAACAGGCTGAACTGGGCAGCACCATCAACTTCATGACGGAGGTTAAGGAGGGTGACCTGGCCTTTTTTGACAACGAAGAGAGCGAAATAATCCACGTGGGAATAATCCTCGATGACGGGAACATCCTTCACTCCGGCACCAGTGTAAGTATCGATCTTTTGGATCATCACGGGATCTACAGCAACGAGCAAAAAAAATATACCCATAAACTCAGGGTCATCAAACGTATTTAAAACCCTATACCGAATTAGCTTATGCCGGAAGCTTACACGTATGATTACCCCAGAGCTGCTGTTACCGCCGATGTTTCGGTACTACGCCTGGATGAGGTGCCCGAAATCCTGCTGATACAACGCTTAGATCCTCCCTTTAAAGATATGTGGGCTCTTCCTGGTGGATTTATGGAGATGGAGGAGACCCTGGAGGAGACAGCCCGAAGGGAGTTGATGGAGGAGACCAGCATCAGAGCCGGGGAACTAATCCGATTCGACACCTATGACAAACCGGGGCGTGATCCCAGGGGACGCACCATTACCCAGGTATTTGTAATGATCTGGAAAGAAGAGATGGGTCGGCCGAAAGCCGGAAGCGATGCAGCCAATCTTCAATGGTTTGGTCTCAACGACCTACCCGAACTTGCATTTGATCACCAGCAGATTGTGAATGACGTTCTTCGTATGATCAAGGAAGGGGACTAGGGGTCCCGTGTTACTAGATGATCATCCCTGCACCAACCGTATTGTTGGTGGCCTCATCAATAATAATAATGCTCCCAGTGATATGGTTGTCCTTGTAAGAATCGTAAAAAATTGGCTTGGATGTTTTGAGGGTGATCCTTGCAATCTCATTCAGTCCTACCGATTGATCATCATGGTCCTCATCCAGCGTATTGATATTCACTTTATAGCCTACGCCCCGGATTATTCCTCTTAATTCAGAAGTGGTATGCCGGATCACATATTTGCCTCCCAATACCATGGGTTTTTCACCCAGCCAGCAAACCATCAGGTCCACTTCCTGTGACACTTTGGGTTTCTGATCTGTCGGGACAATCATATCCCCCCTGCTAATATCAATATCATGGGCCAGACGGAAGCTAACCGACTGAGGAGGAAATGCCTGCTCCAATTCTCCTGTCATGGTATCGATGGCCTCCAGGGTGGTCTCTATGCCACTGGGTAACACAGCCACCTTTTCACCAGGTTTCCAAACACCCCCGGCAATACGACCTGCATACCCACGATAGTCATGATATTCTTCACGAAGGGGACGTACCACATACTGGACCGGGAAGCGGCAATTCTTAAAATCTCCATCACTCCGTATATCAATGGTCTCCAATGCATCCAGCAGGGTAGGACCATCATACCAGTTCATTGGCTCGCTTCGGTCCACCACATTGTCTCCTTTCAGGGCACTAATGGGAATAAATTGGACATCTGCAATATTCAGCTGCTCTTTGAATGGTTCAAACTGCTTCTGGATATCATAAAATACATCCTCCTTATATCCCACAAGATCCATCTTGTTGATACAGATCAGGATATGAGGGATTCCCAACAGAGACGCAATAAAAGAGTGACGGATGGTTTGTTCCAGCACTCCCTGACGTGCATCCACAAGGATAATTGCCAGGTTAGCAGTGGAGGCTCCGGTGACCATGTTGCGTGTATACTGCACATGACCGGGTGTATCGGCAATAATAAATTTTCTTTTAGGTGTGGCAAAATAACGGTAGGCCACATCTATAGTAATCCCCTGTTCACGCTCTGCACGGAGTCCGTCCGTTAAGAGTGCCAGGTTGACCTGCTCCTCTCCCCTTCTCTCACTGGCCTGTACCAGCTGCTCCATCTGGTCCTCAAAGATGGCCTTTGAATCATATAGAAGTCGTCCGATCAAAGTCGATTTACCATCGTCAACACTTCCTGCAGTGGTAAAACGCAACAGTTCCATATCAAGGTAACCTGGTGCGGGATTCTCGTTATTACTCATATCTAAATATCTTCTTTTTTCCTTTAAAAATACCCCTCCTTTTTCCTGTCCTCCATAGCCGCTTCTGAACGCTTATCATCGTACCTGCCACCTCTTTCGGTAGAACGCGCCGCAGCCACCTCCTGAATAATATCTTCAAGGGTATCTGCGGTGGAGAGCGTCAGACCGGTACAGCTGATATCACCGATGGTACGGCAACGCACATCCCTCAATTCGTATTCCTCATCCTCTTTCAGCTGCATAAAGGATGCTTTTGCAAGCCATGTACCATCGCGGTTAAATACCTCCCGCTTATGTGTGTAGTAAAGGTTTGGAATGGGGATCTGCTCCAGATAAATATACTGCCATACATCCATCTCGGTCCAGTTACTCAGCGGGAACACCCTGAAGTGCTCCCCCATGTGCTTCTTCCCATTGAATATGTTCCAGAGCTCGGGACGCTGGTTCTTGGGATCCCATTGTCCAAAATCATCCCGGTGTGAAAA
>QMPQ01000256.1 GCA_003648635.1 Bacteroidota bacterium
CTTAATCACTCCACGTTCTGCATCGATCTCTTCTTCGGTTAGCAAGAGGTAATTGGACCAGTCATTCAGGACCAGTAAACAACTATCAAGAATACCTGGTTTATTCACCGGCACATCCGATAGGTTATAAACGGTCTGATTCTGACTGGTATAAGCATTGATGTTCTCCCCAAATGCCACACCATGCCGTTCCAGGAAATCGATGATCCCCTTATCCGGAAAATGCTCAGTTCCGTTAAAAGCCATATGCTCCAGGAAATGAGCCAGTCCATTCTGGTTATCCTCCTCAAGCAGTGCCCCCACATTTTGAATAATATAAAAGGAGGCCCGCTCCTTAGGCTCCTGGTTGGATTTGATGTAGTAAGTCATTCCGTTTTCCAGTACCCCTGTGCGAACACTTTCATCGTTGGTCATGGGCGCCATGGGATCCCCCTGGGCCAAAGTACTTACATAGACCAGAGTCAACATAAGCGCGGACAATACCATTTTAAATCTCTTCATATCTCATATATATTAAATTATACTTTCTATCAGTCCCTGTTTGGGAGATTCAAGTTACGCAGAAAAATGTATCCCCTGTACTGCCATGTAGCAGTTTTTTTTTAATTTGACTGCAGTAATGAAAAATTGTTCATCCTAATCCTAAAACCATGCATTTTTCCAGACGCAATTTTCTCAGGCTATCGGGTACCGCCCTGGTAGCTACTCAGGCTCCTTCCTTACTTGCAGCACATCCGGCAAGTTATGCAAAAGGGCCAGAAGTGCCCTTTGAATTGGGCATCGCTTCATACACCTTCCGGGAATTCAGCCTGGAGGAAACCATTGCTATGACAGTAAGACTGGGCATCCCAAAACTCTGTTTGAAGAGCATGCATATGCCTTTGGATTCAACAGCAGATGAAATCAAAGCCGGAGCCGCTAAAGTAAATGAAGCCGGTATTGATCTTTATGGCGGAGGAGTAATCTACATGAAAAACCCGGAGGAGGTTGAAAATGCATTTACCTATGCCGAACATGCCGGAATGGATTTGATTGTTGGGGTCCCTGAACATGAGCTGCTCGCGCATTGTAATTCAAAAGTAAAAGAGACCGGTATCAAACTGGCCATTCATAATCACGGTCCGGGTGATAAAAAGTATCCCACCCCGGAAAGTGCCTACAAGCTGATTAAGGATATGGATCCTGGCATGGGGCTGTGCGTGGATATCGGGCATACCATTCGGATTGGTGAGGATCCCATCGAAGATACCCGGAAATATATGGATCGGGTGCATGACATCCACATTAAGGACGAAGACAAAGCTGATCCGTCAGGTAAACCCTTGGAAATTGGTCATGGTGTTATCGACATACCCGGGTTTCTGAAGATGCTGCTCGAAGAGAACTACAGCAAAGTAGTTAGCTTTGAATACGAGAAGGATGGGAAAGATCCCCTGGCCGGCCTGGCCGAATCGGTGGGCTATGTGAGGGGTATACTGAAGGTTCTCACCTGATTAGCAGGGGCACAAAGATCAGATCAGACTTTGTACCCCTGAGTATGTTCTTATGATGTATCCTATTTCTCTTCCGGCAGGAAATTCTCCAACACCCAGAATTCGGAATCAGTTGAGGCTCCTCCTCTGCCTGCAAAACCGAGTTGTCGCCCGTCAGGACTTATCGTAAGGTTGTGTATGCCCCAGCTTCTTTGCAGTCCAATCTTCTCTGGTTTGCCTCCCTCAACAGGCACCCGCCATAAAATCCAGATCCTCAAATGGGACAGATCAGGTGCCGAAAACAGGATATATCGTCCATCCGGAGACCATGCTTGATGAATCCCGGGAATCCCCCTTTCTATTTCTCCGAAATTCCATATCTCTTTTACCTCTCCTCCAGAGGCCGGCATGATATTCAGGGATCTTATCCCACCCCAGCCTGCATTTGAAAAGCAGAGCCTTTGAGCGTCCGGAGACAGTGTAGTTCTAATTCCTCTTTCGACCTGCGGGTAACGAAATAGTTCCTTCTCCTCACCAGATTGGAGGTCACGAACAACAATCTGAGAGATGCCGGCATCTAATTTAGTACGTGCAAAGAAACCCTTCTCATCAGGACCGTATGCCCCTCCCAAGAGACGTTCATCCGGGCCACAGAGATATATTCGCTTTATCTCACCTGTTTTAAGCTGGATACTATATATACCATACTCTGAATTACCTGTAGAACCACCAAAGGTTATATATCTGCCATCAGGGGACCAGTCGCCCACAATAATATATCTGAGCCCCATCCGCCAGAATTCTCTGTAGAAAACCTGCTCCTTCCCTGTATCGAGCGTTCGAATGCACAGGGCATTTCCGACATTGGTAGGATATGGAGAGTTGCCCCGCCTGGATGCATAGGCCAGATATTTCCCATCCGAGGAGAAGGATGGTGTGAAATTTCCTCCTTCATAGGACTCTACCAACTTCCTGGGAGGGCTGGTGACTTTGCCCGTCGTGGGATCGAGGTCGACAGCAAAGACATCCTCTGTTGCCCTCACCACTCCATAGTAAAGGGCGCCTTCGCTTGTTAAGCCTACGGGAAGAATGCGCTCAATACCGGGCTTAATTAGGCTCGGTTCTCCTAGGATTTTTGTACCGGAGAGGCTAACAACCCACAGGCCGAGATCCCCTGTCCTGTCACTGGCAAAAATGAGCCAGTGGCCATCCTTTGAATAGCCAAGCAGATAATCATCGGCGGGATGTTGGATGAGTTCTGATTCCTGCCCTGTGTCAATATTCATCACAACGATGTCACGCTCAGGATTCATCTCATCGGTCAGGCGGTCGAAGATGATGTGGCGGCTGTCAGATGTGAAGCGAATCGTCGTAGGAAATATCTGTTGCCCAAGATCTGAAAGCACACGGATAGAGCCATTCGTAGTGGAAACCAGCACAATCTGATCCGGCTCATTTCTTTGTGAAACTGAGGCTGCAATATATTTCCCGTCGGGTGACCAGGACAAGTTCCACATTTCATTGGCTTCAGCTATCTGAGTAATCACTCTGGGTTTACCCCCCTCGATACCGACCATTCTCAATTCAATACGCTCGCTCACCGAATCTTGAATCTGCCAGATATAAGCAACCTGTTTGCTGTCGGCTGACCAGACCGATGCCCCCACCGATTGGTAATCAGTCGCATTTTCATCTCCTTCGGTTCCCTCGTCTGTATGGGGACGATCTTTCCCTGTTTGCAATTCCCGCAGGGTGAGATCTCCAGTACGCCAATCCCAATAGGAAAGATATCGTCCATTCGGGGAGACCGCTCCATACATAGAGATATCGGCCGGCGGATTTTCCAGCCTGCGAGCCGTTAGCGTCCTGGGACTGGGACTGCTAAGTACCGCCAGCCTTTCCTTTGCGAGCGCTACCATTTCGATCTGGTCGGGATACGTGTTAACCAGGCGGGTGAAATATTCAGTAGCTTTTTGTTTACCCATTTTCTCATTGATCAATCCGAGATGGTAAAGAGTTTTAGCAGCCACCGGACGGTCATCAGGATATTTCTTAAGAATATCCAGGCAGAGTTCAGCTGCTTTATCAAGGTTGCCCCTTACTTCTTCTTCATAAATTGCTGCTGTAAGTGCTACCGATGCCTTGTTTTCCTGTGCGGAGACGTAACAGCTTAGAAACACTAATGCGATCATCAATAAAACTCGTGTTTTCATGGTTCAAATTCTTTTTTTTTTAAAAGTACCATGGGCCATTGTTAAGCCACTGAAGATGGCGTTAAGTTTGGTTAAGATCAGGTGAAGAACCGTGAGTATTGAATTTGTATCCCACCCCCCTTATGCCTGTTATCCAGTGTGACTGATCCGGATCATTCTCTATTTTCTTGCGCAGATTGGCAATATGAGTATCCACGGTCCTTGATGTAATATAAACCTCCTCGCCCCAGATGCTGTTAAGAATATCATCGCGTTTGAGTACGTGTCCGGCATGCTGCATCAACATTTTCATGAGTGCGAACTCGATCGTAGTGAGCTGAACAGATTCACCTTTTTTTGTGAATTCATATTTCGAAGGATCCAGCTCAAACGGGCCAAGCTGAATGCATGTTGCAGCGGTCTGCTGATCCCTGATCTCCGACCGGCGCAGCAGGGCTTTCACACGGGCATGAAGCTCGAATGTACTGAATGGCTTTGTTATATAATCGTCTGCCCCAAGCTCAAGGCCCAGCACCTTGTCGAATTCCTGGCTCTTGGCCGTCAGCATGATGATCGGAGTACCGATATTGCGCCGCCGTAATTCCTTGCATATCTCAAGACCGTCAAGCTCCGGCAGCATCAGGTCGAGGAGGATGACATCCAGGTCCAGGTCCAGTGCTTTTTCAAGCCCTTCCGGACCTGTCGAGGCAGTCTCCACCTTGTAACCTTCAAATGTAAAGTCATCCTCCAGGGCCATCCGGATGTTACGGGCATCCTCGATTATCAGGATTTTTTTCATTAGTAATACCTGCGTTTATTGTTAAATGTTTACTGCTCAGTATCTTTTAAGTTTCACCCACCGGTATCCTAACAGTGAACATACTTCCTTCACCCGGTCTGCTGTCAAGGGTCAGGTATCCCCCGTGGTCTTCAACAATCTTCTTCACAATTGTCAACCCGATACCGCTTCCCCTGATCCCCGATTGCTGTGATTCTCCGCAACGATAGAAGCGTTCAAATATCTTCTCCTGGTCTTTTATGGAAATCCCTATTCCGTAATCCTTCACAGAAAGCTGTATCTCATTATCTATAAAAACCAGATTTATATCAATTTTTCTGGATGTTCCAGAAAATTTTATTGCATTGTCAACCAGGTTATACAAGACCTGGAGAATAGCATTCCTCTCAGCCCGGA
>QMPQ01000257.1 GCA_003648635.1 Bacteroidota bacterium
AAATCGTCTCAGGCAGTAATCAGCCAACGAACATCACATCGCCATCTCCATCGTGAATCACTGGATTGTCAGGGATAAGACCTGTGAGCTTTTCATGGGCAAAGATCAGTTGAGGCATTTTCCGAACCGAGAGAAATATCCTTTTGTATGCCAATAGCTTTTCCATAAGCTCCGGATTACGTATAGTGGTATGTGTACACCCTGAAGCAATCATGGTTCGAACAATGGTTTCAGCCATACAGGTGAGAAGTGCATTGCTCCCTGCAAACAGATAGGGTACCGAAAGCACATTGTTGTGCATAAGAAGCCATAGAATACCCTGCTTGTTCTCATCGGATTGAGTAAAGTGATATATGCTGTTTTCGAAGCGATTGGCCCGGTAGGAGAAGTGATAATTGAGTGGATCGCAAGCCTGTTCGGTGACCCAGGGATACTCCAGAGCCCATTCAAAAATCTCCCGGTCTCTCCGAAAGAGAGCATCCTGCTGAAGCTTGCTTACCAAAGCAGATAATTGAGCAACAAAGCTTTTAAGGGGCTCCACACCGCATGGGCATTCCTGGGAGAATTTGAAGCTCTCAAGTCTACCTTCCCGAAGCTGGTTTATCATGCGGTCGGCTGCTCCTAATAATTTCCTGGACCCCAAACGTTTTCCCAGTAAGTCCTCGGCAGCTGATCTCAGATAGAATCGTTTCCCCTCCCTGTTAGCGATGACTTTGAAGCGGCCGGTGTGGTCATAGAGTGCTTTAGATCCTGGTGCATAATTGGTATACATGAGTCGTCCTTCCCACTGCTTTTCGACCATCTCAAGCAAGTGGGTGGAGATCCCCCTTCGCCTCATATCGGGCCTGACCCAGTTTCCACTCAGCCAGGCAAAGCGCTGAGTATTTTCCTTAATGTCATAAAAACTATCGGGTAAGAGGGTGCGGTAAGCGATCACTTCACCCTTCTCACGCATCTCAAACAGAACCGGGTCGGATAGATTTGCCCTGGGATTCTTAAGATAGGATTGAAGGCGGAGCGGGCTGACCGGCAGGAGGGATTCTGGTTTGGAATAGAGGGTGTAAAGGTAGGGTTTAAGCTCCTCCAGTGTATATGATTTCAGATCCATGGACCGCTTTTAGGCATTCTGGATCAGCTTGTCAAAATCTGCTTCTGAGAGATTAGCGCCAAGTAGTTGTCCACCCTCACATTTCAAGGTTCTTGACGGGAAGCGCTTGATCAGGTTGTAATTGTGTGTGGCCATTATCACTGCCCTACCGCTATTGGAAATATCCAGAAGGATGTTCATGATATCTTCCGATGTGGCAGGATCCAGGTTCCCTGTGGGTTCATCGGCCAGAATTATTTCAGGATCATTGAGCAATGCCCTGGCAATTACCACGCGTTGTTGTTCACCACCCGAAAGTTGGTGTGGCATTTTATATCCTTTGAAGCCCAGATCGACCTTCTCGAGGACCTCTGCAATACGATCGTTAATTTCAATCTTATCTTTCCAGCCCGTGGCTTTCAAGGCAAACTCCAGGTTGCTGTCCACCGTACGGTCGTTGAGCAGTTTGAAGTCCTGGAAGACGATCCCCAGCTTTCTTCTAAGCATGGGTACGTCTTTGCGTTTCAAATCCTCCAGGCTGAATCCGCTCACCATTCCATTGCCTTCATTGAGGGGTAACTCGGCATTAATTGTTTTGATCAGACTGGTTTTGCCGCTTCCAACCCTTCCAATCACATAGACGAATTCGCCCTTTTCTACCGAGAGATTGACCTGTTCCAGAATAATGTGGTCATCCACTGCAATTGTCGCATTTTCAAGAGAAATGACCTTGTCCAGTACCATAGTTAAGTAAATATGTGGCTAAATTAAGAATTAAAATCATACTAAAAGTTAACATATGACTGTTAATTAAAAAGAATTGGCTCCCAATGAGCAGGCTGTAATATTCGTACTTTTATCAAGTTAATCTCATGCATATGATCCGTTCGAAAAAGAGAATCACACCTATCATATTCCTTCTGGCCTCACTGATGGCCTATAGTCAGAAGAGCGCGGTGTACGAGTATGGAGACAGGGAATACCTGGAGGGGCTGGAGCTATATGAAAACCAAAAATATGGTGCGGCACGCAGCGTCTTTGGGAAGTACCTGGAGGAAAATCCCAGATCAAAGTCTGAGATTCGTTCCGAAGCCTCCTTCTATATGGCCATGGCGGCTGTGGAGCTTAGGAATGATGATTCGGAGTTCCTGGTATATACCTTTATTTCAGAGTACCCGGGGAGTCCCCACGTGAACGTAGCAGCCTTTCGCCTGGCCGACTTTTTTTATGACAAGAATAGCTGGGCAAGGAGCATCTCGTGGTATAACCGGGTGGACCGCTACAAGCTTGGAAAAGAAAAATTACCGGAATTCTATTTCAAAAAGGGTTACAGCTACTATAAAAGAAATGATTATGAGAATGCCCGGGTGAACTTTTACGAGATCCTGGAGATGGAATCATCTTATACGGGACCGGCAACCTACTATTATTCCCATATTAACTATGAACAGGGGAACTATGAGACGGCCCTGAAAGGATTCAGGGATATTGATGATGACCCGCTTTTTAGTGGGATCGCTCCCTACTACATTTCGCAGATCCTCTTCATGCAGAAAAAATATGAAGAGGTCATTGCTTATGCCCCCACACTGATGGATTCGGTGTCGGAGCGACGACTGGGAGAAATAGCCAAGATTACCGGGGAGTCTTATTTTATGCTGCAGTCCTATAAAGAGGCCATTCCCTTCCTGGAGACTTATCGTTCCAATTCGAATGCCTATACCATTCATGACCGTTACCAGCTGGCCTATGCCTATTACAACAACCAGGAGTATGAGAATGCTCTTCCGCTTTTTGAAGGGATCAGCTATCGGAATACGGAGATTGCCCAGAGTGCACTCTATCACCTGGGTGACTGCTATTTGAAAACCGGAGACAAGAAAAAGGCTCTTATTGCTTTTTCCAAAGCGGCCAATATGGATTTTGATCCCAAGATTCAACAGGATGCTCTTTTCAATTTCGCCAAGGTCACATTTGAATTATCCTACAGTCCATTTAATGAAGCCATACGTGCGCTGGAGCTCTATATCAGATCCTATCCGGCGGCAGATAATACAGATGAGGCATATAATTACCTGGTGACTGCCTACCTGGGGACCAGAAATTACTCCATGGCCATGACCTCTCTTGAAAAAATTAAAAGGAAGGATGCAAACATTGAACGGGCCTATCAGAAGGTGGCTTTTTACCGGGGACTGGAACTATATAAGAACCTGAGATTTGCTGAAGCTGTTGACGCGCTGGAGGTAAGCCTTCAACATGCCGGATATGATCCGGTTATTGCTGCCCGCACCTACTTCTGGCTGGGGGAAGCGGCATACCGTACCGGCGACAGAAAAACTGCAAGGATGTACTACGATCAGTTTCTGAAGGATGGAAGTGCCAGTCAGCAACAGGAATATGCTCTAAGCAACTACAGTCTGGGTTACATCTATTTCGATGAGAAAGCCTATGAGGAATCCCTCAGCTGGTTTGGAAAATACCTTCGATTATCGGAAGGTACATCCTCGGCTACTAAAGCTGATGCATATAACCGGATGGCCGATTGCTATTTTGTTCAGACTCAATATACACGGGCCATTGAATATTACAACAGGAGCATTAGCTCGGGAATGGCTGATGTTGATTATGCCATGTTCCAGAAAGGATTCACACTGGGCTTGCTCGACAGAACCCAGGAGAAGGTGGATGTGCTGAACCAGATTATCACAGAGCAGCCAAAGTCTGCTTTTGTGGATGATGCGCTTTTCGAAATTGGCAGAAGCCATGTAGTTATTAACCAACCCCAGCAAGCGCTGATATATTATGAGCGGGTGGTCAACGAACACTCCAATTCCTCTTACACCAACAATGCGCTGAATCAGCTTGGATTAATACATTACAATGCAGGAGAATATGATGAGGCACTCACCTACTACGAAAGGGTAGCTACCAACTATCCAGGCACCCCAGAGGCAGAGAATGCACTTACCAGTATCAAAAACATCTATGTTCGAAAGGATAATGTGGATGGGTATATGTCATTTGTGACAGGTCTGGGTCGTGATATTACCCGGAGTGAACAGGATTCACTGTCTTATACCGCTGCTGAAATGATCTATATGCGGGAGGATTGTGAAGGTACAGTACGCGCCTTCATAGATTACCTGGATGCCTTCCCTCAGGGGAACTACCTGTTGAATGCACACTACTACAAGGCCGACTGTCAGCTCAAATTGCAGCAGAACGATGAAGCCCTGGAATCGCTGAATTACATTATCAATCAAGCCCGAAATATGTTTACGGTACCTGCGCTTGAAGCGGCTTCAAAGATTAGCTTTCGTGAAAAAGACTACAACCGGGCTGCTGATTACTACAAAGCGCTTCTGGAGACTGCCGAGCAGAAAAAGAATATTTTCGACGCCCAGGTGGGTCTGATGCGTTGCTACTATGAGTTGCATGAGTATAGCAATACCATTGATGCAGCACAGCAGGTTCTGCAACTGGATAAGGTCCAGGAGGAGTATATCCGGGAGGCTAACTTCAAGATTGCCAAGTCGTTTCAGGAGATAAACGAGATGGACTTTGCCTATGATTTTTATGCAAAGGTGGGCCATGAGGTGAATAGCGTGGAGGGTGCTGAGTCTAAGTATATGATGATCGAGATTCTCTATGAGCGGGGGGGGCTGGACGAGGCCGAGAAGCTGGTCTATGAGTTTATCGAGTTGAATACACCGCATCAGTATTGGATGGGCATGGTCTTTCTGGCACTAT
>QMPQ01000258.1 GCA_003648635.1 Bacteroidota bacterium
CTCCCCTGATCCAGGAATAGTTTCCCTGTATGTTTCCCCCAAGGTAAACATTGATCTGTGCCTGGCCAGCTACAGATATAATAAGGAAGACAGCCAGATAAAGAGCTCTTTTTAATAACATCAGCACGCGATTTAAACAAAGCTAATACGAAATAAATATCGGGGAGCGTTTGGGGACGTATTACTCTTTGTCAAATACAAAGGTTTCCACCATATCACCCATGTCCGAAGCGGCTTCCGATTCCACTACCAGCTTATCTTCCTTCATGGACATTACCTGTGTGAGGGTATAATCCATTCCTTCAACGGATCCATTGGTGACGATTTTTAGGGTCCCGGCCTTTTTATCAAAACTTGCAGTTGATTTGGTAACAGACTCCGCAAAACCAACGTTTTCAGATATTTCTCCGTCCAGGGTGTAGTGCGACTTACTTTCAATCTCCTGGCCATCCCACTCACTGGTACTTGTGAGGTCAAGAGTCTTTTTGGTATGTTCTACTTTCATGGCTTTTGGAGCAAGGCTGAACTCATACCCCAGTTCACTTTTACTCTCGTTGAGCTTCCAGTCGCCGGAAAGATTCACCTTCTGTCCAAAGGCTGTAGCAGACAAAAATGCAAGAGCAAGAATAAATACAAAATTTTTCATTTTCAGTTGGTTTTATCTGGTCTGCAGTGACCTGATTCAAATGTAATGAATTCTTTTAAATTTTGCTTTATAGAGACTTTTTTTGGAGCTGAGCTTGATAGTTTGACTCATATGCAATAAGGCTTTAACTTGCGTTTTAACCAAGGACTAATCTAAGATGCCTGATCATTCCGAAAAACCATCCCAAAGCTGGCAGGTATTCTTCTAAAAAGACAGAAGTTATGAAAAGACGAAATTTTGTTAAATCTGCTGCCGCAACCGGTGCTGGTCTATTGATCCTTCCTGGAGGTATCCATGCAGCCAAAGGTGTTCAGGATAAACTGAATATTGCCCTGATCGGCGCTCATGGCCGTGGCAGTCAACATTATCGTTCCCTGGAGAGCGAGAATGTGGTTGCAATTTGTGACGTACATGCCGGCAATATGGCATTGGCGGCAAAGCAATATCCCAATGCTAAACAATACATTGACTGGCGCAAATGTCTTGAGCAAAAAGATATAGATGCAGTCCTAATCGCAACACCGGATCATCACCACGCATTTATCAGCATTTGGGCCATGAACCGCGGATTACATGTTTTTTGCGAAAAACCGCTTGGAGAATGTGTTGGAGAGGCACGTGAGGTACGGAAAGTTTACCTGGCGAACAAAGACAAACTGGCCACCCAGCATGGGACCCAGCGCCATGCCCACGAAAATTTTGACCGTGTCTCCGAGTTGGTACGTATGGGTGCAATCGGTGATCTGCAGGAAGTCCAGGCTTGGGGCAACCGGACACACGATAAAACCGCTTATCTCCCATCAGCTGGTCCCGCCCCGAACGATATTGATTGGGAGCAATGGATCGGTCCTGTTCAAATGCATCCCTTTAATCCCGGCTATTTCGGTGCAAGACCCGGGGCAGGCTGCCTGCTTTGGAATATGTACCATGATTTTGGAAGCTGGCAAGTGGGAGATATGGGCAGCCATACGATGGATCTTGCCTGGAATGCCATAGATGCAGGACTCCCCACTAGCGTCGTGGCCAGTGGCGACCCTTATAACAAGGAAGTTTGCCCATCAGATCTTCATAATACCTTTAGTTTTCCAGCCAATGACTGGCGGGGGGAAATCAGCGTGGAGTGGTTTCAGGGTACATTAAAGCCCAAAACTCCACATCCTGCCATCGATATTTCTAAAATTGGTCATGGAGCCATGTTTAAAGGCACGAAAGGTGCCCTTATAGCAGATTTCCGCACTCGAATGCTGGTTCCGGCAAGGGAGGGAGCAGATATGACCTACTATGATTCTCCCGGCAGCAATGAAGTAGCGCCTCCTCATGGTAATTTTGTTGGTCAATGGATTAACGCATGTAAAGGTGACCTGAAGACTTCCTGCGATTTTGATTATGCCGGTCGCATGATTGAAACCTTAATGCTTGGGCTTGTTGCACATCGGGCAGGGAAAGAGTTGAAATATGATTCAGCCGCAGGACGTGTGACAAATGATTCCAAAGCCAACGATTATCTTCACAAGAAATATCGGAAAGGTTGGGTGCTGAATGGTTAAAAAATACCCCGTCTCCTAAGGAGACAGGGCATTTGTTTTTCTCTGTTGACCCGCCAGGGCTCGAACCTGGACTCTTCTGAACCAAAATCAGATGTGTTGCCAATTACACCACGGGTCAGAGGTGGTTGCGAAAACCGGGAGGCAAATATACAAATTATTAAAATTAATTTGCAATTTTTTCCAACCCTTCCTCGGTCATTTTCCAGGATTTTCCAGCCATATTCCAATCGGAAAGGCGATCGACATTGCGTACACCTTCCAGAATGTCCCTGGTTTGACGATCGAGCACAACCACTTTTCCTTCCGGAACCCGCACGATGGCCTCCACTCTTGGGAACCTCCATTTGTGTTCGAGGTCCACTGAGAAATATGGATCCAGCACCAGTTTGTTACCACTGGTGCGGAAGTGGTAGTCTATATTTGCGGCATTCTCAGCGGCATTTTCCCATGATCTGCCTTTTGACTCCTTTTCGATATCAAGAACAAATTCCTTACCCTCTGTTCTTTCGATATCCAGGATGATCTGCCCGTAGAATGCATCTGCATCTTCAAGGAGGAACCATCTGTCGTCGAGATCCAGAATGTTTTCGTCATCGAGGTATTCCTCCTGGCTTGTGTTGATGCCGATGTATAAGGTATCAGACTCAATAAGCAATTCTTGAGAAATACTGTCCCGGCCAGAATCAGAATAGTGACTGCTTTCAAAGGCAACAATGCCGATAATACATAGCAGGCTTACTATCCACAGTGTTAAGGCTCCAACGGCCAGACCACGGTTCCTGGTTTTGATATTGAAGATCAGCTTCACCAATCCATAAATCATGGCCGATATTGGAATCAGCAGCAGTAGTGTAATGGAGATCACCAGGAGGGTAACCGATACAGGATCGGTAAAAGGCATTAGTACATCACCCAGGGAAAAACTATACGTTTCGAACGGAAATACATGTAGTCCAACAAATGGAAGGGCGATTATTCCGATCAGAAGCCCAATGCCTCCTATTACGAAGCTGGTACCGATGATTATTAAGATGACCTTAACAAACACCAGAAGTATTTTTCCCAAAACGTCGAAAAAATCCGAGGTGGCCCTTTCTGTTCTTCTATAGGTTTCAGAACTTCTGGCCTTTGAGTAACCATCTTTGACGTTGTCTTTTACATTGTCGTACTCTTCACGAATTTTTTTTTCAATGTTGGAGACATTCACCTTTTCTCCACGCATTTCCAGTTTTTGTGCGGCACTCTCAGCCCTTGGGAGAACTATCCAGAGAATGGCATAGACCAGGACGGAAGCGCCACCGACAAAGAAAAAGATGATGAAGAGCAAGCGAAAGATGACCGGATCTACACTGAAATATGCGGACAGGCCTCCACAGACACCACCGATCACCGAATTCTCAGGATCCCGGTAGAGCCTTTTGCTTTTGTTATAGGCTTCATGAAATGTTTGCTGATGTTCGGCTTCTTCCCCAGAATCTGCTATGTCTTCGGGGTTGCCCATGATATCTATTACTTCGTTAACAAGCGGGAGGGTAATGACCTGGGTCTCCTCTGTGATTTTTTCCTGGAACAATTCAGCAATTCTTGCCTCGATATCATCGATTATCTCCTTGCTCTCCTGTTTGTTGGAGAAGTGCCTGCTGATGGTATCCAGGTAGGTTTTCAGTTTTTCATAAGCATCCTCATCAATATGAAAGATGATTCCACTTAAATTAATTTTGATCGCTTTCTTCATGGTATATGGCTTTATTTGAAGTTCTTAATTGATTTTACCGAGTTGATCAGGGCTTCCCACGATTCATTCAGCTCCTTCAGATAGGTCTTTCCTGTATCTGTCAGGCTGTAATATTTTCTTGGAGGCCCCTGGGTACTCTCCTCCCATCTGTAGCTGAGCAGACCGGCATTTTTTTGCCGTGTAAGAAGCGGGTAAAGCGTGCCTTCAACCACAATAAGGTCGTTTTCCTTCAAGGCACGGATTATATCCGAGGTATAGAGGTCCTTCTTACCCAGTATGGATAAGATGCAATATTCCAGGATCCCCTTCCGCATCTGTGCTTTTGCGTTATCAATATTCATAGCTTACTATTTTAATGCGGTGATGTAAATTATAATTTTTATAGGATTGAATCTTCTACTAGAAAGAGAAATTTTTTCTGGTGATTTTTCCCGTTTGGAATTTTTGGTCTCCTCTTTTTGAAAGATGGAATCGAGAGAAGGCCCTATCTGGCGGCGCTTCTTTTTCTCCGTTTCATCTCTCATATTTTGGTTCTGAACTGCAGGAGTCGGAGTCAAAAACCCATCCCTTAATAGGGGTGTCACAGTATAGCCTGTATCGATGATAGCTTCTGGATGCCTGTACTGGCGATGTGAAGAGATCAGATCGATGGCTGGTTTCTGTGCCGTCAGGCCAGAGGCCAGTATCAAAAAACAGCTTACGATTAGAATTCTATATACTACTATGCTATTCATGCTATATGTCTATACAAGCAATTATATATTACAAAGATATGTAAAAAAAGTAATACCATGCAATACATAGTAGTAAATAAATGCAAAAAAGTTTAAATATTCTTATCTTCGAGTGCATGGAACATACCGGAAACATCAGGAAAATGGAGGCTTTCCCGGAGAA
>QMPQ01000259.1 GCA_003648635.1 Bacteroidota bacterium
GACATGATATCATCTATGAATTTCCCGATACGGGCACCTATAAAGTGGATTTTCATATATATGACAAGCAGTTAGATACCATAATGATACCCATGTCAAAAGAATGGCCAATCAAGTTGAAGGAGCAGGCGGTTATTATCTGTCCCGATACCATTCTGGCAGGTAATCCGGTGGAGTTTGACGGAACCCAGACCTATCTTCCGGACTTTGATGATAATGCTTACCTCTGGGATTTCGGCGATGGAAGTTTTGGTCAGGGACAGCAGGTCATCCACACATATCTTTACCCCGGGAGATTTCGTGTAACCTTAGGAGTTCAGGAACGTAAGAAAAGTCGAAAGGATGTTCCAGAAATGCGATCGAACTTCAAAGATGTTATTGTAGTCCAATCCAGACAATAGTAAGCTCCACTTTTTCGTTTGCACAAACGCCTTTGTTTAATAACTCTTAGTCAAAGTTGCATGGATTTTGCATATTTTTAGTAAATAGTAAAATTAGAGCGTCATGAATAAACTAATATATACTTTTACACTATTGATAATCTGCGTTTTAGGATATTCCCAACCCGTTCCTAACGTGGAGGAGAACATTCCTTATCTGATGACTTTTGGAAATGAATCGGCCACCGATTGGGGGGATGATGATTTTTCTCAGGCATTTTTTTTCCAGCTTCCAGAAGAGTATGACCAACCCTTTTTTATCCGGGTTTTTGATCCCGATACAGGAGGAGAAATAGATGAGATCCGAGGGGAATTTAATACCCGTTGTGTGTTCGAGGTATTTGGAGGAGCAGGCAATTGGTCAGATCCCGCTGCCAAGGAGACCAGTCCTGTTGGAAACTACAAAAGTGGTACGCTTCTGGCCACAAGGGCCTTTGCCGAAAATCCCAGGTACGATAACCAATGGTTCACTTTTGGTCCCTACAACCCGGCCCAGGGAGAGTATTCGGAGGAGTTTGGTTCTTATATTTTCAAAGTAATCTGCGAGGGCGTTTCTGGAGATGATGGCAATATGTACCGTTACTATCTGAGCACCAGCGCAACAGAGAACCGACCCATCGAGGATGCCAATGCCTTTGCCTACGAGTATTCCTTCAGAATGCACAACGATGTGGAGGAGGTGGCACATATCTACCCCTATCTGGAGGAAGGCACCGTATCGGTGAGGATTAGAAATTTTGACTGGGATTGGGATGGGAATATTGTGGTGATCTCGGTAGCAAGGCAGGGCCAGGAGATTAAGATCTCCGGTGAGGACTTCTGGGCCGATGATGAACTGACTGTCCAGGACGAGGAGATTAAAACTTCCATGGACTTCAGGTTTGTAAAGGCCAGCTCCCTGGTGAGGAATAACAATGTGGTGGTCAATGTAAGGAACCAGTTTGGTGATGCCTTGCGATTCTACTCCATTCCCCTGGGAGGAGTGCCTAAATATAAGGGTGAGGTGGAGTTTATTCCCATTGGGTAATATGAACTAATATATTTCGTGTGAAAAGCTTACCGGTTCTTATTTTTACCTTCTTTCTGCCCCTGGCAGGGTTAAGCCAGACTTACCAGTTTTCATCTTATGGGCTTGATGAGGGGATGTTCGACAAATTCACCTATACCATCAACCAGGACCAGCAGGGCTTCTTATGGATCGGGACCGGGAAGGGTTTGTGCAGGTTTGACGGAAGGGTATTCGATAATGAATTCAAAGGGGATTCCATACCAATCAGCATCGCACACGCCAGTCTGCTCGATTCCAGGGGTCGTTTGTGGTTTGGCCATGAGAATGGTTTGTTGTCGGTATATGAGGATGGAGCCTTCCGCCTGATTGAGCCCAGCGATAACCATCGTTCAAAAATTACAGCCATCCGGGAGGATGAATCCGGAAAAATACTGGTCCTCTGTCAACAAAGCGGACTGCTGGTGATCGACCAGGACTTGAATATCATTCATGAACGCGATCCAGAGGATCAGGAGAATCCTTTTGCAGATAAGTTTCTTTATGATTTCCAGATTACACCAGGTGGCAACCTGTTGGTAACTACACAGGATGGATTGAGCATATTCAGGTTTAACGAGGACCTGGGATCCTATATCCAAACCGGGATTTTGTCAGCACTCCAGTACCTGAATGTTCAGGAGCTTGTAAAGTCCATTTATGAAGATGAATACTGGGCTGGTACAGCAGATGAAGGAATGTTTCGGATTACCGGTAGCGGATTTGATCCGGAAGGCTATTCTGTGGAAAAAATTGGACTGGAAGCGGGAATCGAGTATGCGAGCATTTCCTCCATTGTCTTTGATGGAGAAAGAAGGGTCTGGGTCAACAGCCTGAGTGAAGGAATTTACAGATTCGACCTGGATGAGATGGGGAAGCTTGGAGCTTCTCTTCTCTTCAACGTTGACAACGGACTTCCAAGTGAATATATTGAGCAGATTTTTGTGGATGAAGAGGGGAACCAGTGGTTCTCTTCACCAGGGAACGGTATATCAGTATTAAGAGACCAGGCTTTTACTTTCTATAATATATGGAAGGATGAGGCTTATACCGATGTGAGTGCAGTCTATGTGGATGGTGATACCCGTTGGTTCGGAGGAGCAGGCAGGATTGCCTCTGTGCGGGGAGGTGGAGTTGGAACCATTACCTATCTGGATAGGAGCAATGGACTTCCCGACGATAAAGTGACAGCCCTCTATACAGATGAACAGCACAACCTCTATATTGGGACGGAGAAAAAGGGCCTATACAAGAAAAATGCTGGCAGTTCAAGAATTGTTCCCCTGCTGGTTTCAAGAAATTCGCTGGAGAATAGTGTGAATGCTATCGATGGCGATGGTACGATTCTTTATGTGGCCACCTACAATGGGGTTTATACGCTAAACCCCAGGACCGGAGAGCGGACCTTCCAAACAACAGCCAACGGTCTGCCACACAATAAGATCAATGATGTACTTGTGGATGGGAACGGAATTGTATGGATCGCCACCCTGACGCCCGGATTGATCAGTATCAATTCGGACAAGCAGTTCCTGATTAATGGTAAACCGAAACTGGAGTTTAAGACCCTGGTGGAGGGTGCTGATGGTATCATCTGGGCCGGGAGTGACCGGGGGGTTTTTGAATTTGATTTCAACCAGGACACCCTGGTGCACTTTGGTACTGAAAAGGGACTAAAATCAGACTACGTTTATGCAATTGCTGCTGATCCCAGGGGGAACATCTGGGCAGGGCACAGGATGGGAGTTAGCGTTGTTAATGCTAAGCGGGAATCGGTACGGGTGTATGGCCGGGAATCTGGATTTTCTTCGGATATACGTAACAATGCGGTGGATCTGACTTCCGAAGGACAGATGCTGATTGGCTCTTCGGGTGGCGTGATACAGTATGATGCCTACCAGGCCCGGGAAGATACCATGGCCCCTCGATTAAGTATTAAAGCCATCGATATTTCTGGTGTTGCTTATGAACCTGATGAAGCCATCAAACTCAAATATGGTAAATACAGGGTCCGTTTCGATTTTGTGGGGATCAACTTCAATAATCCAGAACAGGTAAGCTACCAGTATAAGCTTGACAATTATGATGAGGAGTGGTCCGAGATTTCCAATCTCTCCTATGCCTCTTACGGGCGTGTAGAGGATGGGGACTACACCTTTATGCTACGTGCATGTGATGGAAATGGGAACTGTTCCACGGAACCTTTAAGCCTTGATATTTCCGTAAAGATTCCCATCTGGAAGGCCTGGTGGTTTGTTGTCTCCCTGGTCGTGTTGGTACTGACCATCATTTTTGTTGTATTTAAGATCAGGGAACGAAACCAGAAAGCGATCCAGGAATACCTTCAGCGTCAGTTGGATGAACGAACACGTGAAGTTGTTCAGCAGAAAGAGGAGATTGAAGTTAAGAATCGGGATATTACCGATTCACTCAATTATGCGCAGCGGATCCAGGCCAGCATCCTGCCTCCCATCAAGAAGCTTCACGATGCCTTTACGGGAAGTTTTGTATTCTATCAGCCTCGCGATATTGTATCGGGCGACTTCTACTGGTATGAGCAGGTGGATGAGAACAGGTTTATTGTGGTGTGTGCCGACTCAACGGGTCACGGAGTTCCCGGGGCCTTTATGTCCATGATCGGGACAACGCTGATTAAGGATATTTGCCTGCGCTCTGGCATCACCAGGCCTTCCCAGGTGCTAACCACACTCGATAATGAGGTGCGGGAAGCTTTGAACCAGAATGTGGAGACAAGTGGCTCCAATGACGGAATGGATATTATCGTGTTAGAAGTCGATATGCGAACCAATAAGATCACCATAAGTTCTGCCATGCGGCCGGTTATAATCTATTCTGGCGGAGAGCAGATTTATGTGAAAGGGAGCCGGAGTTCTATCGGGGGACAGCTGGATGAGGACAGGGTGGAAAAGGACTTCATCGATCAGGAATTTCAACTTAAGAAGGGGGATATTATATATATGTTCTCCGATGGCTACCCTGATCAGTTTGGTGGACCGCTTGGCAGAAAGTTCAAGATGGTCAGGCTAAAGAACCTGTTGCGGGATATCCACGACAAACCCATGGATGAACAGTATAACTACATCAAGAGCAATTTCTTTCTCTGGAAAGAAGATCTCGAACAAGTTGATGATGTATTGTTTATGGGGATCAGGATCTGATCAATATGCATCCAGGTCAATACCACTTAATACGATTATATCGGTAGTGTCGACGTTACTGCGGTTGTAGTCCCTGTCGTAGATCCAGAATGTATAGTAGATGGTGTCGTAAAGAATGAC
>QMPQ01000260.1 GCA_003648635.1 Bacteroidota bacterium
GGACGAGGCAATTGAAATTCTCCATCAAGCGGAAAAGGCGGGGTTGGTGATACAAACCGGAAATGCCAGGAAAGTTTTGTTTATCTGCACCTGTTGCGGTTGCTGTTGCGGAGTACTTCGCAGCCTTAAACACGATCCCAAACCCGCCAGCCGCGTGTCGAGTCCTTTTGTGATAAGCCTGAATGAGCATACCTGTAAGGGGTGCGGGATCTGCTTGAAGCGCTGTCAGATGGATGCGATCTCACTCGAGAATGGAAAAGCAATACTGGATTTAGAAAGGTGCATAGGTTGCGGATTATGCGTCAGTACCTGTCCCACCGATTCTTACGGGCTACAGCGCAAACCCAGAGCAGATCAGCCATATGTGCCGAAGACGCTTTTAGAAACCTATGTAAGGTTAGGACAGGTGAGCGGCAGGATGCCCATGGGTTCATTGATAAGTATGAAAGTAAGATCTGTCGTGGACCGTTTGAAAACCCCCCAGAATGGGACATAGTATACGCGCTTATCTCTTTTGCAACAAAACAGGATTATCAGCCGGGAATGCATGAACTATCCGTGACATCAAGCATTTTTGAAATCGTAGAGAAGCATGCGGTAAATAATCATGCAAAAAGGGTTGTCGCTGTGAACCTGGAGATTGGGGCGCTTAGTGACCTGAAGAATGAATGGATCCAAAGATATTTCGACCTTTTGAGTGCCGGGACAATCGCCCAAGGGGCCAGGCTGATGATTACAAGGGTTCCCGCAGTGTTCAGGTGCAATCAATGTCAGCAATTGTTCGAAATAACATCCTTTATAACAGAAGAGCTGGTGTGCCGGCAATGTCCTTCTGAAGACGTCGTGATGATATCAGGAAAAGAGTATCATATAAAAGATATGGAGGCAGAGATATGAATAGAGAAATAAAGCTTATCAATATAAAAGAGGAAATACTTTCAGAAAACAAAGGTCTGGCCGATAAAATACGGGAACGCTTTGAAAAAAAGAAGGTATTCTACCTTAATATCATGGGTTCACCGGGATCCGGTAAAACAAGCCTGATTATGAAAACCATTGAAGCCCTGGGTGGGCGGTACAGGATGGCTGTTATCGAAGCTGATATTGACTCCCTGGTCGATTCTGAAAAGGTAGCCGCACTGGGGGTCAGCACAGTGCAAATTCACACGGGAGGGTTTTGTCATGTTGACGCCAACATGGTTGAAAAAGCAATTGAATCCTTGCCGATTGATGAACTGGATCTGGTGATCCTGGAGAACGTGGGAAACCTGGTCTGCCCGGCTGAATCAGATACAGGTGCTTTTAAGAATGTTGCCATCCTGAGCGTACCCGAAGGGGATGACAAGCCATTAAAATACCCACTGATGTTCTCGCTTGCAGATGTGTTGGTAATCAACAAACTGGACTATCTACACATGTCGGATTTTAGCACGCAAAGGGTCATGAAAAGGGTGAAAGCCTTAAACGGCGGAATTCATTTTTTTCCTCTTTCCTGCGAGACCTCTGATGGACTCGCACCGTGGATCTCCTGGCTTGAGCATGAGATTTCGAGCATCAGGGCTTAACGCAGCCTGGCTTAACTCAGCGTCCACATTAATGGGGGAAGTCCAAAGAGGCTATGCATTACCTTTCTGAAGTTTGCGGGAGTATTTATCAATGGAATAGGTTTCCTTTTACCTGCAAATTTTTCCACTGAGGATCATATGTTTTCTTGAGACTGAGTCTGATTCTTTCACGTCCAATTCTGTCCATGAAATGAATAGTAACTGGATGGTAACCCTTTTTCAAGGCAATGGCTCCCACATCCATAGAATTGTCCTGATTGATCACAAGTTCTTTATCAATAAATATTTTGCATGCATCATCAGAGGCTGATTTGAAAACATAAAGGTCGTCCTCCGGTATCAGGATGAATCCGGTAAATACCATACCAAAGTAGTCTTCACGTTTTGCATAGTTAGAAACTTTGAAGTTCTGAGCAATCCCTTTTGATAATGGATTCAATTGATCAAAGTCGGGCAATTGATCCCAGGTTCCTTCATAATAACTGTACTTCAGGCCTTCCTCCGGATCTTTTATTTTTGCAGCCTTGTGAAGTTTTGTGGTTTCCTTAAAGGTTCTGGATTCCAATGAAGTAGATTGCTTCATTTGGTTCCACAATTGCAAACTAACCTCTCCGCTTTCCTCGATAACGATGCTCTTTTTTTCTGCTTCCCCAGTCTGAGGCGCTTTGCCTGGACTCTTATTAAGATCTGTTTTGAGATTGTCGTATGGGTGTACTGCGCTAACGTTCAAGTTGTTCAGGAATTTTGGTATTTTTGGAAACAGAAATGAGGTTTTGGTAGGTACAACTTCAAAATTGGTTCTGCCGGATAACTGAAAATTTGGATACTCAGGCAATTCATACACCATTTTCCAGTCAAATTGAATGGCCTCCACTTCTTCATAGGCAAGGGGTACAGTTGAACTGAATGGGATTTCAACTATCTGTTTTACGCCTGGATTCAAAGTGACTTTAATGGCCGATTTCGGGATGGTCAACTGATGTTGATGGTAGCACTGAAGGTCAATGGTCATTGGCTTTTCTCCATCATTCTTAAAATGCAGATAGAGGGTTCCATCAGTAAATTTATCTCCCTGATTACACAATAGTACATGCTCAAAGGAGGCATTGTTTGCCATTTCACTGGCAAGTTGTTGAGTCTCATTATTTGCAATATCATGAGGTAAGATACCGTCGAGCCTTAGATTCGCCAGAGAAGGACCGGCATCCGTCATTGTTACCCAGGTGATATGATCAAACTCTCCAAAATGGTTACCTCTTAATTTGTTGCCTCCTCCTGTGGTACCAAGGACATAATAATTCTGGTTCTTCCTTTTTTCGTGAAAATAGTGATGGGTATGCCCAGCCAGAACTGTATACTTCTGTCCTGACAGAGATGCTTCAATCTCTTCAAACCTCCCATTTGTATCGTAGTTCCAAATAGGGTGATGCATTAAGATAAATTTCCACCGGACATCCGGGTGCTGATGGATCGACTCAATGGCAAAATCTGTTTGTTCCCGGGTCAGATTATACTCATCATCATCATTGCTGTCGAGAATGATAAACTGGGTGTTTTTATAGATGAAACTATAGTAGCGCTGACCATATCGCTTTTCCCACTCCTTGGCCATCACCCGGTTGGTAATATCATGGTTACCTGGGAGGTAGAAAAAAGGCATTTTTAATTCATCGATGATCTGGTTCACCTCATTCCATTCATATCTTATCTGTGCTGTATCCAATGTATAACCTTGAATAAGATCTCCCACACTTAGTACAAATTCAGGGTAGAGTGTGTTGATTTTACTTACAGCATCCTCAAAGATGAGCGGACGATTGCCCCCGGTACGGTCAGTCACGATGACGAACTGAAAATTATCGGGATCGTTATAGAAATTAAGATGGGTCCATGGTTTCTTATCCGTTTCAATTTCTGACTTAAAGTATTCCTGGTTCTGTGAAAACAGGTGATTTCCTGCCAGTAAGAATGAAATAATGATAATAAGCTTATTCATGATTTTTATAGATTTCATCGATCATTTCTGAAAAGAGCATTGTGAATCGTCCCTTGCAGATCAAAACACCGAATATAGATTCAATTCTGAGGAATAACTAGGAAAATTCGCAAACTAGATAACATTTCGAAAAATCAGGCTGGTTAATCATCTTCCTGATCGGATTTTTCTTGTTCAGACAACGGTTATAGTGATTTTTCACCAGGATATGTGTGATTTTGGGTTTTTCGGAGATATCTCTACCGTCTAACCTTTTTCTGATTAGCTACTTACGCCATTTAGGCCTTATGCTGCTAATATTGATTGTTTTTCCTGCGCAAGGCTTTCTCTAGTAGCGGGGATAGGTGAACCTTTAGCTCGGCGAAGCCAAATATATAACTTCGATTTATTGAAAGATTTGGTGCAAATTATCGACGCCCTTTTATAATTCCGGCAGAAAGTTGCAATATCCCTCTTAATCGTATCTTAGTAAACAGACAATACATAAACCATTTATCTCCCTGTATCAAAAATGGAACCAGTCCATAATAAATACGTGCTTACAGGTATTTGCCTATTATTGAAGATTACTATATTATGGGGCCAAGGAGTTCAGTTTGATCACTATGGAGTTGATGACGGAATTTCACAGAGTGAGATATTGTGCATTTTTCAGGATTCTGAAGGATATATGTGGTTTGGGACTCAAGACGGATTAAATAAATTTGATGGCTATTCTTTCGAGAGCTATTATTTTGATCCATCGGATACAACTGCGATTTCAAACAGTTGGATTTTTGATATAACGGAAGATGATAAGGGATTTTTATGGATTGGGACCAAAGGAGGTCTAAACAAGTTTGACAGAAATACCGGCTTGTTTACACGCATCCGTATAAGTGATAGTTTTTCATCAGCCAATGCCAATTTTATTTACGGAATTACCTCTGATTCAATAAATATCTACGTGAATCACCCCCCCATGCTTTCAGTATTAAATTTCAGTACAGGTTCACTTGAAACCTACACAAATACCTCTGAGAGCGACAGGGCTTTGTATGATGTTGGATTTCCAATAATTACAGACAGCAATGGATTAATTTGGATAGGATCGATAAATGGGCTTTCCAGTTTTGATCTGCAAACACAACAATTCAATAATTATACGCACAGCAGATCTGATAGCGGGACCATCAGCAATAATCATATAACTGCTTTATTCGAAGATA
>QMPQ01000261.1 GCA_003648635.1 Bacteroidota bacterium
CAACCGGGAGTTCCAAAACCTGATAATCCCATTCTCCCAGATAGGGGGCATGAGGATCTTTGGCCACTTTTGTTGAAGCACAGGAGGAAAATGCAAGCGCTACTGCAAGCATCAGAGCAAAGTTTCTAAGCATGTTGTTTTTCATAATATAAGCTATTGAGTTTATTTAATGTGTTAAATATACACAATAAAAATGATACGGTACAAATTATTTCATGCTATTTGACATGGATAAATTCATCTCTTATCGTAAATCTTTGGTGCATGAAATGTAACTTGTAGTGATCAAATCAAATGAACCATGGCACGCTTCAGTAAGAGAAAACCGGATACCGTTATCGTAAAGGACAGAAAACTGGTCTGTCCAGTATGTGATAATGATCAGTTTATTGAAACAAGAGCTCAGTTAAATACAGCAGTTGCCTCGCTTTTTGATGTGGACTTCGCTAATAAAGAGGCGCGTTGTTTTGTTTGTTCCGAGTGCACCTATATTTTTTGGTTCAGAGGATGATATTTAGATAGACAAAAAGAACTCCCTAGAATGCACCAAAGGAAATTGATTCTACTTGGACTGTCTCTGCTGCTTTTCAATAGCGGAGTATGCCAAACTCATAAGCAGCTGAACTACCTCTTCGAGAGTGGAACTGAGGGCTATGAGTGTTTTCGTATACCTGCCATAGTTACCAGCACACAAGGTACTTTGCTGGCATTTGCAGAAGGTCGTAAGAAGGGATGTTCCGATACCGGAGATATCGACCTGGTGATGAAATATTCAAAGGACCATGGAGAGACATGGAGCAATCTCACAGTGATTTGGGATGATGGAGAGAATGTATGCGGGAATCCGGCACCTGTTGTCGATGAAACTACCGGAATCATTCATCTGCTTTCTACCTGGAATCTGGGAAAGGACCATGAACGGGAGATTATTGACGGAACAAGTCAGGATACCAGACAGATATTTGTGATGAGCTCGACCGATGAGGGCCTGAGCTGGTCAGAGCCACGTGAGATTACCACATCGGTCAAGAAGGATAAGTGGACCTGGTATGCCACTGGCCCCTGTCACGGGATTCAGTTGAAGCAAAAAGCACACAAAGGAAGGCTCCTGATACCCTGCGACCATATTGAGGCCATAAGCAAAAAGTATTTTTCTCATATCATTTACTCTGATGACCAGGGGATTACATGGAAGCTGGGAGAGAGTACTCCCCAGGATCAGGTAAATGAATGCACTGTGGCAGAACTCTCCGATGGAAGAGTGATCCTAAATATGCGGAATTACGACCGTTCACAGAAGAGCAGAAAAGTTGCCTTCAGTGAGGATGGCGGTCATACATGGGGAGATCTAATTCCGGATGAAACATTGATTGAACCCATCTGTCAGGCCAGTATGCTAATGGTATCTCCTGAAAAGGAAGAAGAATCTATACTACTGTTTCTGAATCCCGCAGATAAGAAGAGCCGGCAGAATATCACCTTGCGTACCAGTCTGGATGACGGTAAGTCCTGGAAAGGATCTATGGTGCTTCATCGCGGACCGGGAGCTTATTCAGACCTGGCACAGCTTTCCGATGGAAATATTGCCTGTTTGTATGAAGCCGGGCTTTCAAATCCGTACCAGGGCATTGTCTTTGAGGTGGTCTCGATGCAAGAGATCGAACAGGCAGCCTTTTAGTTTTCCAATTTCATTATCCGCCTTACTTCCTTGATTAACAATGGGTAGGCAGGGGTAAGCATGTTATGCCCATAACCATCCATTTCATATAGCCGGGTATCGGGATGCCCCACCACTTTCATCATGCGCCACATGTATGCATTCTCTTCGTATCTGCCCATCATCTCCATCTCCCGGTCTCCGGTAATCAATAGCAGGGGAGGAGCATCCTTTCGCACATGATAGAGGGGGGCCAGGTCGTCCACGACGGGCTGCGTACCTTCGATACCCCGCTCTTTCCTGACGGTAAAATGGGTGATTGTATGACCGCTGAAAGGAATCAGTCCCGCGATACGATTGGCATCAATATCATGCTTCTTCAACCACCTTTGATCCAGTCCCACCATGCTGGCCAGGTAGCCCCCGGCAGAGTGTCCTGAAATAAACAACATGTCCGGGTCACCTCCAAACTCTTCGATGTGTTTGAAAACCCAGGCCACTGCCGCAGCAGCATCTTCAATATAAACCGGAGCCTTGATCTTTGGATAAAGGCGATAGTTAACAGCCACCACAGCCATCCCCTGCTCTTTAAGTTCTTCCGGGATAAATTTGTTCCCTGCAGTAAGGCCTCCCCCGTGAAACCAGACTACGGTAGGGAAGTCTTTTTTGTTTTCCGGATAGTATATATCAAGAACACAACGTTCTTTGATATACTCGTCTGCCTCACTCTCTGATTCCGGGTAGTAGGAGATATTCTCCAGGGTAGTGTAAGCGGTTTGCTGGGCTTGTGTGATCAAACAACTTGTCGCAAGCAGAATTATTAATAAGCTCCGTTTCATTTTTCCTATTTATCAGTTTTGATATTAGCGATATAAAGATAAAAAAGCTATTTTAGATGCCTATCCTTTTTCCAGATGAATCAGTACGCTGAGACGCTTGTTCAGGAATTAAAACATAGATCGGTCCCTCAAAAAGCGGACTGGTGGAACAACTACCTTAAGGGTGAGATTCGTTTTGTAGGGACCAGCATCCCTGAAATCAGAAAACTCCTGATTGAGAAAAACTGTAGTGAGGGTCTGGATCAGCTTCCTATGAATCAGCAGGTTAGTCTGGTAAACAATTTGATGAGAAGTGAACTGGCCGAATATAAGCTGACGGCCATACTCTATATCCAACTCTTCTGGATTGGAAGGCAAAAGAATTCGTTTTTATTAAGCCTGATATCCGATTGGTTTACCGACCGCTATATCCATGATTGGAACACTTGCGACTGGCTCAGTGTAAAGGTGCTCACACCCCTGATTGATTCGGGCGATGAAAGTGTTATCTGGACCCTGAAAAAATGGAATCGTGATCCCTATCTCTGGAAAGCCCGGGCCTCTCTGGTTCCCTTTGCACACTCGAAAAACATTGGTGATCATACCTTAAGTATCGAGCGTTTTTCTGATATACTAATTAGACGTGAAGAGCGCTTTGCAAAGACTGCTGTAGGTTGCGTGTTGCGGGAGTACTCCAAACTGGATGAGGAATTTGTGCTGGACTTCCTCAGCAAACATGTGAAATATACCACATGGGATGTGAAAAGAAATGCTCTGAAATACCACCGACAAAAATTGAAGCAATCATGAGAAACCTGCTCCCTATTCTTATTTCTGCATGCATCATGCTGTTGCCTTCCTGTGATCCCACTGGCACACCCAGAGGGGACTTCAAGTTCCTGCCAGAGCCAGAGTTGGTCGAAATCTTTGGAAATAGCGATTTGTATCCTGATTCGCTTAGATTTTACAGGCTGGCAGACGATATCAATCTTCCGGTGCCACTGGCTTACGTGAAAGATTTAGAGGAGACCCGCAAACTGTCCGTTCCTCAGATAATATTCCGAAGGGAAAAGTCCTTAGAGATGGATGCCGAAGGGTACAGACTGGATATCACAAGGGATCAGATTAACATCTCAGCAAACAAGCAGGCAGGGCTGTTTTACGGATATATGACACTGCAGCAGTTGATGATTGATGCCAGGGAGCAGGGCGTACCCTTGCCCATGTGTTATATTGAGGACACTCCCATGTTGGACTACAGGGCCATCCATCTGGATATGAAGCACCATATGGAGAAAACAGAATATTATTATGAGCTTATTGATAAACTGGCCCACTACAAGATCAATGCTATTATCGCCGAGGTTGAGGATAAACTGGGCTATGAGCGTCAGCCTAAAGTTGCTTCTGCAGATGCCCTGAGCATGGCAGAGTGGAAGAAACTGAGTAAGTACGCCAAAGAGCGCTATATTGAGATTAGTCCGCTCGTGCAAGGACTGGGCCATGCTTCGTTTATCCTGAAACACGACGAGTACAAGTACTTGCGTGACGATCCGAAGAGTGACTGGGCCTTCAATCCGCTACTTCCGGAAACCTATAAGTTGCAGTTTGATCTCTACCTGGATGCTATGGAAGCCATGCCGCACGGTGACTACCTGCATGTGGGAGGCGATGAGGTGCATACCACTGGCAGAGGGAGTGATATGACAGAACTGGAACTTCAATTGATATGGTTAAACAGGGTATGCGAATTTGCAGACGATCATGGACGTACTCCAATTTTCTGGGACGATATGCCCATCAAATATGCAGATCTCTACAGTCCCATGTTTAACACTTCTTATACCCGGAAGGAAGTGAACGATATGTGGAAAGAAAATGAGCATAAGCTCGAGGATTATCTGGATATGTTTCCCAAGAAGTGTATTTACATGCGATGGAATTACAGCGACCCACAGGCTGAAGGGAACATCAAGGCCATGGAGTGGTTTACTGATAACCACATGGATGTAATGGGTGCAACAGCGGGACAAACCCGCTGGAAGCTGATGCCTCAGAATGAGAGTAATATGGAAAACATCAGATCCTTTGCCAACACTTCCATTGAAATGAAAGATAATAATTCCTTTGACCTTAAGCCCAAGGACAGGGAGATAGATGGCCTGTTATTGACTCTCTGGGATGATGATTCGCCTCATTTTGAGCTCTATATGCGTGGGATCCTTGCTTTTGCTGAATATACATGGACGGGCGATGAGCGTAGCAAGGAGGAGATTAAGGCAGC
>QMPQ01000262.1 GCA_003648635.1 Bacteroidota bacterium
AGTCCGTTTTGCCAGCAGGCAGCTACCAGGGGGGTCTGAATCTTCTCATATTCCTGATTGGCAATAGCTTCAACAAGGTTCTCTGAGGCCTCTTCATCTTTCAGATCGTTCAGAAGTGTGGCAATCTCACCCAGTATCTCCTCATCTTCCTGAATAAGCATCAGGTTAAATAGTTCGGGCAGGATCGATACATCTCCGTCAGATCGCAACTCTTTGATTGTCTCCAGTATAGCGGATCGGTTGCTGGAACGCAGAGATGCAATTTGTTGTTTGAGTTTCTTGTTCTTTACTTGCGCGTCCATTTATTTGCATCTCTTATTGACCTCTTCGCCGGCCTCATAAATCCCGTACTGGAAGGCCTTCTGGTAACAATAGCAGGCACTTTCTATATTTCCAAGCTGGTCGGCCAGTTTGGCTTTTTCATACCAGATATCACCATTCAGGGGATCCAGGTCCAGAGCCATGGACATATCCTTTTCTGCATACCTGGTGGTTCCTGTGGCAGCATAGGTTCTTCCCCTGGCAAAATAATATTCGGCTTTACTCTTGTCAAGTGCCAGTGACCGGTTGAATGATTGCATGGCATCCAGGTATAAGCCATGCTCAAACTGGATCAATCCCTTCCTGTAGATGGCAGAATCGTTCTCCGGGAAATAGGCCAGATAGAGTTCCATATCGCTGAGTGCTGCACTCAGATCGCCCACCTGGCTCTGGGCCTCTGCCCGTTGCATATAGGCTTCAAAACGAGCCGGATCCTGACGGATTACCTTATTCAGTCCTTCCACAGCCTCCTCCGCATCTCCATCAGTTAACTGCATCAAGGCAAGTTGCTGAAGTGCATCCAGGTTCCTGGCATCACTTTTTACCGCCGATTTAAGAGCAGAACGAGAGGCCTTTGTGTTCCCCAGTTCCTGATAAATGGCTGCTTTTTCACTTTCAACCACACTCGTTTTATATCCCTGCTTTTCAAGCTTGTTAAGCATATTGATTGCTTCCAGGTAATCGCCCTGGCTTTTTAGAAACATGGCATCCTGGAACTCTTTGTCCCGTGAATTATACCAACGTTTTTCATTCCAGAGCTCCTGCCAGCCAGGCATGCCATCCAGAGTGGAGATGTCCTCATCCAGCAGAATCTCAGATTCGCTCTTTTTATAGCGGGAGGAGAGATGAGTCCTGAGGTATTTCAAGGCCTGCTGGGGGTGACTCAGCCTGATTTCACTTTTGGCCAGGTAGAAACTACCCATTCCCTTACGCCTTTTTTCGGTTTCATAGAAAGCATCCCGTGCGTCCGGGTAATTCTTTAGCGTGAAGTGAGCGACTCCCAGCTGGTAGTACAGGTCGCTTGAACCAGGATTTTGTTCAAGTGCCCTTTCCAGGTGAAACTGGGCCGAATCGTACATTCCAGCATGCATATAGGCGCGACCTGAGAGGTAAGGATCGTATTGTCCGAAACCCATTACGGAGATAAAAAGCAGCATGAGCTGCAGTGAGCCTAAACGCCTCACGTTCTTATTTGGTTTCAATAAATACATCATTATCCTCGCCTGAATAAACATAGATAAATCCTGTAAGACCATATACTTCTATACCGGTAAGCCGGTATTCATAGACATCGCAAATATAGTAGTAGACTCCCTGAGATACCAGGCGATCCGAATTATTTACTTTACCATCCCAGTTTATATCCGGATCTTCCGTGTAATACACCTGGGTGCCCCAGCGATTAAAGATGGTCATTTCGACGCGCTCCACATAGGAGGTTCTCTGGGGTCTGTAAAGATCGTTGATCCCATCTCCATTGGGTGAAAAAACATTTGGAAGTACGAAGTTGGAGCACTCATCCAGGCAAAGCCTTACCGAGGGCTCAGATTCATTGTTGAAAGAGTCGACAGCTGTAACCAGATAACAGCCAGATAGCGTATTTTCGGGATAGTGATTGTACAGGGTGTCGTCTCGATTATTAAACTCAGCAATAAGCTGGGGTGATTCTTCGAAGGTGGGGCTGTAGTAGAGCTTGTAGCCTACCACGTCCTCGGCGCAGGATGGATCTGTAAAAGTCCACCAGAGGTGGTTGTACATGCTGTCGCACAGTGAGTATCCCTTAAGGGAGGGTGGACAGGGGGGGATGGTATCGATTGGAGTGGTACAGGCGGTATGACTGAAGTTGCTGTTTTCATAAAGAACCCCTCCCAGGAGTCTCCAGCCTGTACTGGTGATCCTGTAGCACTGCTCCACTCCATTGGTCAGTCCCACATCCGTATATACATCATCAGTTGTAAATCCAATGGAGTCATAAGTTCCGGTGCCCTGGTTGAGGCGATAGATGGTGTAATCGTAGTTGATCCAGGGTACATTTTTTCGATGCTGGATGATAATCTGGTTATCCCCACCAATCAGATCAGGATATAGCGACGAGGCCGATTCTGGCTCTCCGATTCTGAACCTGTTGCCAGGCTCATCATTATAGAGCTCCACCTGGTACGACCAGGGATAGAGCGTGGTATTCACAGCAGCATCCAACCACATAGTATCGTTCAGATCCGCTGTGCTAAATGAACCTACCTGGGCCATGTTGTTTCCAAGCAGGTCATCTGAACGGTAAATGATATACTCATAGGGCCCGTTGGCGGGAATGGTATCGAGTCCTTTCGGCTTTGCCCAGGCCACCCGAATGGTCCCGCTGGTGGAATGGTCAATGACACTCACCTCCATCAGGGATGGGGATCCCTCGACAAGTGGTGTACAATTTTCCGGAGAGGGGAAGCTCAGGGCACCGTCCGGGTAGACAGAAACGATCATATAGCAATACTCATTGCCCTGAGGCAGTCCGCTACCATTATTGTCGTCCACGAAAAGGGTATCAAGTCTGCTGTCGGTATTCCCAATTAAGCTATAACCGGTCTCGGATGGTACTCCTCCGAAGCAGGAATCGGGAACATAGCCTGCAGGACCGTCCTTTCTATAGATCTGATATCCTGTAACGGGCAGACAGGTATCGGCGGGCCAGGTAACGGTTACGGTGTTGCTGCCCGGGATCAGGCTGGGCATGTCCGGAGATGGTCCCAGTACTTTAATGTTCATATTGCGAATATCCACCAGAGGTGTCTCAAAGTTACTATCCTCGGCTTTAAATACAACCGTGTAGTATTGCTCCCTCACATGTGAGGGATCGGTCTTCCACTCAAAACGGGCTTTGCTATAACCTGTGGTAACCGTTGCCTGATCCACAACATAGGTAGCCGGGCTCACCTCAACAACAAAGGGTCCACCGGTGGCCCACATGAAAATAGAATCGCCGTCCTCATCAGTGGCCACAATGTCAACGCCCAGCACATTGCCGGCCTCAATGCAGTAATCTCCAGGCTCTGTCTGCACGGGAGCATGGTTATCTGTATTGTAGACATCAATCTGCATATCTCTAACTATGTTCCCTATTTTAACACCATTTCGCCACTCCTCCACATCAATGGCAATGTTAAATTTACCAGAATCGGAAGGAGTTATCCAGGTAAGGTCGCCCGTATAGGGATTGATAAAGAGGGTGTCGCTGGCAGGAGGCAGGGTGTAGCCTTCAATGGGCCTGCCATCCAGTTCTGTACAGATGGTCAACTTGTAAGAGAGGCTGTCCCCATCGGGATCATAGGCAGCCGGATTGTGAATGAAAATCTGACCGTATGCAGCCCTGTCAATGGGCGGATTGAGCAATACGGGTGTTGAATTTGGTCCCAGGTCGCTGTTAATCAGTATGGTGGTCTTGATAGAAAAGATCACATTGACCGAGTTGGGGATATTTTTTACCCCGTCGTTCCGGTTGGGATCCTGCACCACAATCTCGTATACCCCGGGACCTGGAAATGTGTGCTGGGTGATATAGACGTTTTTCTGGTAATAGTAGGGTAGTTTCGTTATTTCCACTCGTGGGGCAAAGGAGAAGGTGTTATCGCCCCATTGCACCTCAAGATCAGGCCTGTCGGCCTGACTGAGGGTATAGGTGAAGGTGGTGATATTAATCTGGTAGGTAAGCTCATCAAGTTGGGTCAGGGTAATCTCACCTGCCCTGTTGTGAGTTGCATGCAGCGGTAGTACCATGCATACCAGAAATAATATAGGAAACCACAATCTTTTCATCTACCTACTTCAGTATCACTTCAGCATTATGCTTTTTTACGTCAAATTTTATACCACTCTCCTTTTTTTCATATACAAATATCACGAGATTGCTCTGGTCGGGATAAATATCAGTAAGTAAAGCGTTGTAAATGTACAAAGAATTTGGACTTGACGGGACCTCTGCATGCATCTCGATGGTCAAGGCATCATCTTCCACGTATACCGAATCAATCTCAAGATTTAGGCCCGGTGCCTCTTTTGCAATGCTAATCCTGAACTTACTGTTCAGATATTCATTGAACCAGGGGATCTCCCGTTGCTCAGGGTCAGTAAAATCGACCGGTTTGCCATGGAAATGAAAATAGCCAACTTCCCAGTCGTCCCTGAATGATTTCATCTGGATGCTCAGCTTTCCGTTTTCATATACTATATTCGTGATGGAAAGATGAAGCGGATGGGCCGGGGATGCTGCCGGCAGGAGCAGGGCCAAAGTGAGCAATGCGATCAGTCTCATGCTTGCAAAATTACATAAACTTCTAATCTCTTAGCACAGGATGTCTCTATTTGAACTCTATTTTACGCTTGGACTGCAACATATCGCTGATCTGAAGGG
>QMPQ01000263.1 GCA_003648635.1 Bacteroidota bacterium
CACCCTGGATGCATTGAAATCAACAAATCATCTCATTTCCCTGACTGCAAAATCACATTGGGAATTGGAGGTTTCACAGTATAAGCAATTGATATCTGCAATTAATGAAATTATAAAAATAAGTGACAGTTGTACTGATGAGCGCTGCCGGGAACGGGGAAAGCAAATTAGATTATTATTGGATGAACTAACAATCCTTGCGGGTAATACCAACCAACAATTAGTGTTTCTGAATAAAGACGGAATAGTATTAAAAGAATCCGGTTTTAAGTCACCGATAGCTGAAAGCGAATACAGGGTGTATATGAATGTGGAACGAAAGGCAAGCCATTTTTCTGTATTCCCACGATCGGATAACGGGCAATGGGGAATAATTTATAATCTCTCCCAATTTTTAAATCAGCTAACACAAACAATTATTCCCATTGAAAAACAAAAACTCGATTTTCAATGGCAAATAGTTAAAGAAGGTAGGGAATTACTCGCTCAATCACCTGGTGAATCATCCGAAGATATCAGAATCACATCGGTATTCCCGGCCTATATGCCCTCCTGGTCTCTGGCGCTTTATAAGGAGTCAGCCAGCATTACAACTGCTTTTTTTAGTGCTTCTCAGGGTATCTTTATGTATATCTTCCTGTTAATTGTGATTGGACTGGCATTTGGTCTGTTTTTCACCTTGCAAATTATAAATAAAGAACTCTTGTTTTCGAAAATGAAATCCGATTTTATTAGTACCGTTTCCCATGAATTTAAAAGCCCCCTGACTTCCATCAGGCAGATGTCTGAAATGCTGTTTAATGAAAGGATAAAAACGGAAAGCAGGAAAAAAGAGTATTACGGAATAATGTTGGAGCAATCAGAAAGGTTAAGCCACCTGATTGATAATATTCTTGATTTTTCAAAAATAGAGGAAGGGGAAAAAGCTTTTCGGTTTGAGAAGACCAGCCTGAAAGAACTGATCGACCGTGTAAAATCACTTTTTCAGAAAAGTATTGCAAATGAAGGATTTTCAGTTATTTCATCTATTCCCGAATCACTTCCTGAACTTGTAATTGACAAAGAGGCAATTCAGCAGGTTTTATATAATTTACTCGACAATGCATATAAATACTCCGGAAATTCAAAAAACATTGAAATATTGGTAGAATCTACCAGAGCTTCGGTAAAAATCAGTGTGAAGGATTTTGGTATAGGAATACAACGCGTAGATCAACATAAAGTCTTCGACCGTTTTTACAGAGGTGGTAACGAGCTAACACGTTCCGTAACAGGGAGCGGTATAGGACTGACTATTGTAAAAAAAATAGTTGAAGCACATCACGGCACTGTTTCTCTGGAAAGTATTCCGGGAAAAGGAACTACATTTCAGGTGACACTGCCTATTGATTCAAAAACAGAATCATGACAAGGATATTAATTATCGAAGACGAAAGAGCCATACGAATTGCTCTGGAAGATGACTTCATCGCTGAAGGATACCAGGTTGATTCAGCAAATACTGGAAATGTGGGTCTTCAAAAAGGGAGTGAACAAAATTACGATATTATTTTACTGGATATAATGCTCCCCGAAATGGATGGGTTTGGAGTGCTAAAGGAACTTCGCAAAAGAAATGTGCAAACTCCCATAATTATGCTGACAGCTAAAAACCTGGAGATAGATAAAATCCTGGGATTGGAATTCGGTGCCGATGATTACGTCACTAAACCATTTAGCCCAAGAGAATTGCAGGCTCGTGTTAAAGCTTTATTGCGAAGGGTGAATATAAAACGGGACTATCTTTTGAAACTTAATTCTCATTTGGAAAAATAGCAGTTGATTTTCAAAAACACGAGTGTTTTAAAGGTGATGAAACCATTTTATTGACCACCCTGGAATTTGATCTGTTAAAATTCCTTATTAATCATAAAGGGGAGGTAGTAAACCGTGACCTGATAATGGATGAAGTATGGGGAACTGAGGTTTTAGTAGCTTCAAGAACAGTAGATACGCATATTTTAAATTTGCGAAAAAAAATTGAAGATAATCCTGCACAACCAAAGTGGATTATTGGTATACGGGGAAGAGGGTACAAATTTTTATCTCCATAAAACTTCATTTGAGCTTGACACAACTCATTCGTTGCTTGTTCAATCCAAATTTTCGGTGGTTTATCTTAGTTCAAAATAGAACATTATGAAAGCATTATTAATTACTTCGGTTTTTTGTCTGGCAGTTATAGTTAACCTTTCAGGACAAGCAACACCACAGGAGATGCTCAATAAGGCCATCTACGAGGAAGAAGTTAACGGAAACCTGGAGGAGGCGATGAAATTATTCCTTGAAATCGTTGATGAAAACTCAACAAACAGGACGGTTACAGCGGAAGCGTATTATCATCTTGGACTAACAAATGAAAAATTAGGCAATAAAAAGGCAAAAGAATATTACGAAAAGGTGGTCAATAATTTTGAAGACCAACCAGAATTTGTCCGAATTGCAAATGAAAGACTTAAGCAGTTAACACTTACTGCTACGAAAGTTTCGAATGCTCCATTGGTTATGTCCAATAAAAAAATATGGAATGAGCCTGATACTGATCTTGAAGGAGCACCTTCCCCAGACGGCAAATACCTTTCTTATGTGGATTGGGAAACAGGTGATCTGGCCATATACGAAATTGCTACCGGAAAGAAACGTCGTTTAACAAATAAAGGTTCATGGGATGAATCTAATGAATTTGCCTTAGTGTCGAGATGGTCACCCGATGGCAAACAGATTGTTTATGACTGGAAAAATGGAAATGACTTCTGCGAACTGCGAATTATCGGGCTGGACGGATCGCAGCCCCGGATTCTCTATAGTAATAAAGAAGTAAAATGGACCTATACTTACGATTGGTCACCCGATGGGAAGCAAATTCTGGCATACTTCGATAGAAAGGATGGGACAGACTGGATAGGTCAAATAGTGCTGATTTCGATTGCCGATGGTTCTGAACGAGTTATCAAAACAACGCCAATAACAGCGTCAGGGGCAACCGGGCCAGAGAATCTGTGCTTTTCATTGGACGGGCGATACATTATCTATGACTTTCCTCAAAAAGAAGGTTCTTCTGAACGTGACATTTTTATGATGTCCACAGATGGATCCAGTGAAATTTCATTGATTGAACACCCGGCTCACGACGAGTTTCTTGGTTGTGCACCAGATGGAAAAAATATCATTTTTGCCAGCGACCGAAATGGTGAGTTTAGTTTATGGAGCATACAGATTGCTGAAGGAAAACCTCAGGGAAATGCGCTTTTGATTAAAGCTAATATGGGAGCGATAGCACCATTGGGGTTTACCCGGGGCGGTTCTTACTACTACGGATATTCACAGAAAAACATTAATATGTATACTGCTGAACTCGATCCGGAGACAGGCGAAATTCTTGCTCAACCTGAAAAAATAATTACTCGTTTTGAGGGGCACAATCAAACACCCGTTTACTCCCCTGACGGGAAATATTTGGCCTATATATCCAAACGATTCCCGTTGACGATTTTCCCCGATTATACTATAGGCAAACTGGGTGGAAATGTTCTGTGTGTCAATTCTCTTGAAACCGGAAAGGAACGTGAATTTTTTCCTGATCTCGAACGATTCGCATATCCACGTTGGTCTCCTGACGGGCATTCGGTGATTGTTATGGAAAGGAATAAAAGTGGATCCAACCAGGTCGATATTCAAACGGGCACCGTTACACCTGTGTTGAATGATGATAATATAGGCCCCCAACCAACCGAAATTTCACATGATGGAAATACTATTTTCTTTGTAATAAGAGACAGAAAAACTAATAGTTCCAAAATTATTGCTAAAAATCTTAAAGAAAGTACAGAAAAGGAAATCTATCGAATTAATGGTAGCATACACATAAGACTTTCACCAGATGGAAAGTGGTTGGCCATACAGGCCTTCTATGTGGGAACCGTCCTTTCGCCAGATAAAATACCGAGCTTGATCGTTATGCCTTCTGCCGGAGGAGAACAACGGATACTATGTAAATTCGAAGAAGGAATTGATATCAGAGCCGGTGCACCTTGTACATGGACTCCTGATGGGAAATATATACTTTATACAATGAAATCTCCAAAGAAAGAGATTAAGAAATGGGACTTGTATCGAATTCCTGTAGAGGGTGGAGAATCCGAGAAGCTTGGAATGGAAATGAGCGGATTTATTACGAATCTAAGTATTCATCCTAATGGGCGAAATATTGCTTTTTCTATTACAGAGCAATCAAATGCCGAAATATGGGTAATGGAAAACTTTCTGCCTGAAGGTGGATCCACAGAGTAAGGGCAAGGTCGAGAACGTGGTCAAATATATTAAGCAGAACTTCCTGTATAATTTATGGAAGTAATCGAACTGGTGGGTGATCGGTGGTGGTGTGGTTCAATTATCTCTTAGGGCTTTGACCATTCATTTCAGCCATCTTTTTAGCGATATGTTCCCCTAATTCGCCAAACTCTTTCTCAGGATTAAATTCAATGGCTTTTGTGTCTTCGTCTATGATGCCAGTATGTCCTGCAGGCAGGTAAAATACATCACCAGCATTGAGAACTTCTTCAGTTCCGTCATCATACGTTATCCGCATTACCCCCTGGATCATATACCCCCAATGCGGGCATTGGCAACTATTATTCTTAAGTCCCTGCAATAAAGGC
>QMPQ01000264.1 GCA_003648635.1 Bacteroidota bacterium
GCTGTGGGTTCCATGGTAAGCAGGTAGACAATCAGTGAGACCAGGAATACGCCCCATCCGAGAATCAGGTTATATCGACGGAAATTTTCCATTCATTCAGTTTGTGATGGTTAAAAAGTATGCAAATATATTAAACATTCATAAGAAATCGCCAGGGCATATTCTTCCAGGGTTCCCCTGCATAATCTATTCCAACCCTGGGACCTGTGGAAAAGGCGGGAGATGATCCACTGCTTTCAATCCATATCCGCTCCGAACTTACCAGGTCCTCCCCGTAAAAAGCACGGTCCACATCCAACAAGCGTGTAAGACGACCCGGCCCACTGGCCTCGCGAAGTCCCCTGAACAGGACTGCCTGGGGAATACCCTTATCGCCGCATACCACATTCATCATCCAGTGCATACCGTATATGAGGTACATATAGAGATATCCCCCTTCTCCAAACATCACTTCGGTTCGCGGGGTCCTGCCTTTGCTGGCATGACAGGCCAGGTCCTCCCCTCCCCTGTAAGCTTCGGTTTCTGTGATAACAAAGATGGATGTCTTGCCGTCCGGACCAAGCTTCACCAGGTGCTGTCCCAAAAGTTGCGGGGCTACCTCCAGCACATCCCGGTTGTAAAATGCCCGGTCCAGCCGTTTACCCATGTTCTTTGGGAGATTTACGTTTCAGCCACGGGAAATCGGGACCGAAAATGAAGAGTGCATAGAAAAAGGCCACAAATGAAGCACCGCGGGCCGTCTCCAGCGTATCTTCACTTATCATGGATACCAGTACCAGGATCAGGAATCCTATGGCCAGGAATGATTGCTTCCTTCCAGCAAGAAAGGGAGGTGCGATCATTGCCAGCATGCAAATAATGAAGCCGGGGATTCCAAAAGAGATTAAAAAGGTGAGAAACTGGTTGTGGGCTCTTCTTCTCCATTTCTCACTGAGGGGAGAGTCCACCGATGCATAGTATGCCTGAAATTCGGTCTCCACATCTCCATTCCCCACCCCGATCCACAGATGATCCTGCGCAATATTCTTTCCAGCCTTCATATATAGATAGCGCTGTACCACCGATTTTCCATCGGGATCGAAGCCCAGCCTGTAACGGTCAATCTCCCATATCACTTCATAGACGCGGGGATACAGTTTAAAGCGGTCCAGATAGATGTGATTGGCTGTACCATTCTCGATGGCCCTGACTTCTGCTTCTGAAAGCTGTCTCATTCCTGCTGCATCCTTCCTTAAGCCTTTGGAGCTAAGAAACCTGATCAAGGTGGTCCGCAGTGAATTTCCATTGGAAGTCCGCCCCCGGTAATCCATATCACTTCGTGCGCTCCAATCCAGTTCAAGCTCCTTATCACATACATAAAGCCATATAAAGTGACCATTCTCCACCTCCCTGTTCCCTACTTTGTTGATATAGGCATTTCCCTCTATGGTATGACTGTCCAGCTCCTCAACAATTATTGGATCGATGGTGTAGAATTTATCTACAGCATGGTTCAGGTAAATGATCGAAAACAAGGGGATCATAATCACCGGAACCAGGACCATATAACGTATCACCTGATCGCGGATTTCAAATACAAGCCGTAAGAGAATGAAGAATACCAGTACCCCGGCAATAAACAGACCGGAAAGGGATTTCAGCAGGACCAGGCTTACAGGAAACCACAGCAGACACAGCAGGTAGAAAATGCGTTCAGCCCGAGAAACAGACGATCTTAATACAAAAAGGAAATAAGCACTGATCAGCAGGGCCAGCACGATCATCAGCGAAAACCGAATATGGCTCATAAAAAGTGAAAGATCCCTGAAAGAATGAACCTCTCCTGGTAAGAAACCAAGCAGCTTCAAGAGAGAAGCCATAGTTGCCGCAAAAACCGCCAGGGTGAAAAATAACAGAATCCATTGAAGCTGTTTCTTGACCAGCGGTACCGAGGTAGCTATGATGATCGGGAGACTCATTAGCGGAAGCTTGATCTTCATATCCCTGAGTCCATAAGCCAGATCGGACGACCAGAGCATTCCCACGATATGCAATGCGAAAAGTAAGAGGAATACTTGCAGTGCCCTGCTCCCCACTGCCCTAAGCCACTTCTCAGAATACCTTCCTTCCAGCACCCAGTTGACCGCCAGCGTTATCATACACATGGAAGTGGTGTAAACAGATAAAGGAAGACTGATGGCAAGTAAAATCAGGGTATAGAAATACACCTGCTCATGAAACACTTTTCGGGTTAGTTGCATAGTTGAACAGCGGTAATACTATAAATATAACTGAATGCTGTGTTTTCTATTGCACAGGAAAGTTGTTTTTCTGACATTTGCCAGCTCTTGTTTAAGAAGGTCACAAAAGACCATCCTGAAGCGTCTCTTTTTCCAAAGTCAGGTCGTTTGTATCTTCCTGATTATCAGCGCCTCGAGTTTTCAACAAATTTATTGTTGATATCTTCTTGTTTTAAAGAAATTAATCGTATTTTTGCGATCCATAAATTTAGGCACAAAACTGATAAAAGTGAATACATTAAGTTACAAGACAGTATCGGCAAATAAAGAGACCGTTGAGAAGGAATGGTACATTGTTGATGCCGAGAACGTAGTACTGGGACGTCTTGCTTCAGTAGTAGCAATGGTCCTCAGGGGAAAGCATAAGCCAAGTTTTACTCCACATGTTGACTGTGGCGATCACGTGATTGTGATGAATGCCGAAAAGATTAAGCTTACCGGCAAAAAGATGACTGATAAGCAGTATGTTCGCCATAGCGGTTATCCGGGTGGACAGCGTTTTCAGACTCCCGAAGATCTTCTGTCAAAGAAGCCCACAGCTGTTGTGGAGAAGGCCATTAAAGGAATGCTCCCGAAAAGCAGGCTTGGAAGCGAAATGTTCAGAAACCTGTTTGTATATGCTGGTGGAAATCACCCTCACGAAGCACAACAACCAAAGACACTTGACTTAAATAAAATTAAATAAGACCATGGAAGTTATCAATACGATAGGAAGAAGGAAGGCTGCCATTGCCAGGGTATACGTGAGTGAAGGTAAAGGCCAGATTATCGTAAACGGCAGAGATTTCAAAGACTATTTTCCTGATAAACAACTTCATTACGTTGTTGAACAGCCCCTGCACCTCTTAGAGCTCAGGGATAACTACGATATTAAAGTGAATCTTGACGGCGGCGGAATGAGCGGTCAGGCTGAAGCACTTCGCCTCGGTATCACCAGAGCCCTGATCAAGATTAATCCTGATTACAAACCTGCCCTCAGGGCTGAAGGTTTTGTAACACGTGATCCACGCGTTGTTGAACGTAAGAAACCCGGCCAACCCAAAGCCAGGAAGAAGTTCCAGTTCAGTAAGCGTTAGAAATATTCTATTCTTAATCATTGCGAAACTGGCAGGACTCCCTCATGGGGCTACCTGTTGGTTGACCAGCAAAAATTAAAAAAATGCCAAAGACAAGTTTTAAAGAATTATTGGATGCAGGTGTGCATTTCGGTCACCTGAAGAGAAAGTGGAATCCAGCTATGGCTCCTTATATATTTATGGAGAAGAACGGGATTCACATCATTGATCTCAACAAAACTGAAATTAAGCTGAATGAGGCTTCCAACGGCATGAAGCAAATTGCCAAGAGTGGACGCAAAATCCTCTTCGTTGCTACTAAGAAGCAGGCAAAAGATATCGTTGCCGAAAAAGTGAAAGAGATCGGTATGCCGTACGTTACGGAACGTTGGCCAGGTGGTATGCTTACCAACTTCCCCACCATCCGAAAGGCCGTTAAGAAGATGTCTGCCATTGATAAGATGAGCACCGACGGTACTTTTGATCACCTTTCCAAGCGTGAAAGGCTTCAGATTACCCGTCAGCGAGCCAAGCTTGAGAAGAACCTTGGATCCATTGCCGATCTGACCCGTCTTCCTGCTGCCATGTTTATTGTTGATGTTCACAAAGAATACATTGCTGTTCGTGAAGCCAACAGGCTGAACATTCCTGTTTTTGCCATGGTGGACACCAACTCAGATCCTCGTGACATCGATTTCCCAATACCATCCAACGATGATGCATCTAAGTCCATATCGCTCATTATTAATTTCGTTACCGAAACAATTGCTGAAGGATTAAGCGAAAGAAAGATGGAGAAGGAGAAGGAAGCTTCTGAAACCAAAGCTAAGGCTGAGAAGAAGCTTGAGAAGAACAAGGAGAAGTTCGAGAAGCCGGAGGAAAAGACTGAGCAGACAGGCGAGCATAAGCCCAGGCCCAGAACCAAGGGCGAAAAGGTAGAGGTAAAGAAAGAGCCCAAGGCTGAAGTGAAAGAAGAGCCCAAGGCTGAGGTGAAGGAAGAGCCCAAGGCTGAGGCCAAAGAAGAGCCAAAAGTTGAAGTGAAGGAAGAGCCTAAGGCTGAAGTGAAGGAAGAGCCCAAGGCTGAAGTGAAGGAAGAGCCCAAGGCTGAGGTGAAAGAAGAGCCAAAAGCTGAAGTGAAGGAAGAGCCAAAAGTTGAAGTGAAGGAAGAGCCCAAAGCTGAAGTGAAGGAAGAGCCCAAGGCTGAGGTGAAGGAAGAGCCTAAAGCTGAAGTGAAGGAAGAGCCCAAGGTTGAAGTGAAGGAAGAGCCCAAGGAAGAGCCCAAGGAAGAGCCCAAGGCTGAAGTGAAGGAAGAGCCCAAGGCTGAGGTGAAAGAAGAGCCAAAAGCTGAAGTGAAGGAAGAGCC
>QMPQ01000265.1 GCA_003648635.1 Bacteroidota bacterium
ATGAGATCCTGAAACGATGCAGGGGAGAGATCGATATGGTTTTTACAGCGGATGATATTGGTCATCAGGATGGCTTGCTTCTGTCGCTGGATATGTGGGAGGAATTCATCAAACCCTATCATGTCAGGATTAATGAAATGATCCATAATATGGGAGCAAAGGTTATTTATCATACCGATGGCGCTGTATCAGAAGCGGTACCCGGTTTGATGGACATGGGCATTGATGTGCTCCAGGCATTGCAGTTCAGTGCGGCGAATATGGATCCGCAGCATCTGAAGAATGAGTTTGGTAAGGATTTGTGTTTTGAAGGAGGAATGTGTGTGCAAAAAGTGCTGCCCTACGGAAGTGTTGAAGAAGTAAGGGAAGAATGCAGGAGACTGATCTCCATACTGGGTAAAAACGGCGGCTATCTCTGTGGCCCCTCCCATTTTATCCAGGCCGGAACTCCTGCTGAAAACATTGCCGCCTATTTTGATGAGGCAATGGGATTCTATCCCTTCAGGTAGATCAATATGTATTATATTTACAGAAATTGAATACATAGTCGACCCGCTTGAAACTGATATTAGTTCACTATAAAAAGAATGTACAGATGAAAAGAAAAATCACGATGCCAGTTGTCCTCAAAATCACGAGCATTATCGTTCTCGGAGTATTGATGTCTTGTACAGGCAGAGAGAAGTCAAATGCTGAAAAGAAAGAATCAAACGTCGATGCTGATGCTGTCGAACAAGCTGTGGAATGGATCTCTTTATTTGATGGAGAGACACTCGATGGATGGAAGCGGTATAATGCGGATGAGATAGGCCCTCTGTGGACCGTTGAAGATGGCGCTATTAAATGTGACGGTAAAGGGCATGGAGAAGGAAGTCCTGAAGATGGCGGCTCTCTGATCACCCTGAAGACCTTCGGTAATTTTGAGCTTGAACTCGAATGGAGGATTTCAGAAGGAGGAAACAGCGGTATTTTGTACCATGTGGTTGAAAAACCGGATTACAGTCATGCCTATGTTACCGGACCGGAATTTCAGGTTTGCGATGATCCACCAGTTGCGGACGATTTATCGAATCTAAATAAGTTAGCTGGGTCAAGCTATGACATGTATGCGGCTCCTCAGACCAAGAAAATTAGTCCCGTTATGGAGTGGAATACAGCCAAAATCGTTTATATGGATGGAAAGGTCGAACACTGGTTGAATGGGGAAAAGGTTGTGGAATTTGATGAAAGCAGTGAGGATTTTAAAGAAAGGTTTGATCAAAGCAAATGGTCCACTGACGAATATCCTTACTGGAATACCTATAAGGAAGGTTCCATTGCCCTGCAGGATCATGGTGCAGCGGTATGGTACCGAAATATCAGGTTAAGGAGCCTGTAAAGTCCTAGGGCCCTTTTCTGTAATTCTTGTCCGGGAAGAGCAGTTGCCCCTTGGTCAGCCAGGAGATTCCGAATGAAAGCAGCACGATGGATTCCAGCCAGAAGACCGGGTTGAGGTCTTTCAGGCCGGGGTATAGCCCACCCAGGAACCACATATTGGCAACGATCAGGAGCAGTGAGGCCGTCATCAGGCTGCCGCAGATGTAGTAGACTATGTTCCGCTTTTTCTTCTGCTTCCCCATGAACATCTTTTCACCGGTCACCATGTCCATATGTGTCTTGGGGAACAGGAGCAGCGAGTATATAATCAGAATGACGAAATAGAGTAGTGCACTCAGGTTGTGCAGCTTACCTACCAGGTGATGCTGCTCGGGTGCCGGGATCAGACAAGCTTGGATGGGAGCGCTGATGGTGCATGGAAGGAAGGCTACTCCCAGGACGAAAATGCTGCCCAGGTAACCCACAAGGTTATCCTTCCAGTCGTGTCCCCTGTAGGCGAAAAGGAAGAGGGCAACTGCACAGTTAAATCCAACGAAGATGTTCCTCATGTTGGTGTAATAATAGGTGCTGATGGATCCCTGGACCTCTTTGCAATCTCCTAACAGGGAAGACCCTGCCAACAGGATCAGCGGAAGGGTGATCCCCAGGACACCTATGGCCCGTCTCATGGTATAGTAGGAGATTATCTCCGGTGGTTTTTCCATGTGCTGATGCCTATCTGTATCAAATCATTCATTAAGGTAGGAGATTTATTGGATATTCCCCAGGGAGGATTGCATTGAAAAAATTCTAAATTTGCCTACAACTTCAGACTTTACAAGATTTGAGTTTTATAAAAGGGATACTGATTTTATTATGCTTGCTCCTGTTTGAGTATTCATCCTCCGCCCAGTCCATAGAGGATTTATCATTCGGAACCGACTCTACATTTGAGGTAATGACCTGGAATATTGAGTGGCTACCCAAGAATGGTCAGACTACTATTGATTACCTGGTTGAGATAATAGAAGCTTTGGATGTTGATTTACTGGCCATTCAGGAAGTGGATAATATAGACGTGTTTGAGCAAATGATCGAGAGCCTGGATGCATATGATGGATATCTGGAGTCGAGCTATTTTGCCGGTCTGGCATACATTTACAAACCTGGCACCATTCAAATCAATGATATTTATGAAATATATACCACCTCACCATATTGGAGCCCGTTTCCAAGGTCTCCAATGGTAATGGATATAGATTTCATGAACGAAAGGTTTATAATTATCAATAATCATTTTAAGTGTTGCGGGAACGGAATTCTAAATAGTTCCAACCCGGATGACGAGGAAACAAGAAGATATACTGCAAGTAATCTGCTGAAAGATTATATCGATATTAATTTCCCCAATGAAAAAACGATTGTTCTGGGCGATCTGAATGATATATTATCAGATGATACTGAGAATAATGTCTTTCAAATGTTTCTGGATGACAGTGAGAATTATTTGTTTGCGGATTATGAGATTGCCCATGGAAACGAGTCCAATTGGTCGTATCCAAGCTGGCCTTCACATATTGATCATATTCTGATAACAAATGAATTATTTGATTTATTTGAGAGTTGGGGTTCTGTTATTCAAACTATTAAAATAGACGAATACCTGACTGGCGGATGGTCGGAATACGATCAAAACGTATCTGACCACCGGCCTGTTGCACTAAAGTTATCAATGGATTCTAGTGTAGGTGTGGCTGACTTTGCTGCAGCAAGTATGCATTTCACTAATTACCCCAATCCTTTTAATTCCGAAACGACCTTTTCTTTTGTTATTCCTGATGAACCTGCTGTTCTCGAAATAGTGAATGTGCAGGGTCAGATGGTATACTCAGAAAAATTGCCTCCTGGAAAAACTACAATTAAATGGAATGCAAATGGACTTCCTCAAGGCATCTATTTTGCCAGATTAAGGGGTAATATGGGTGATTTAGCAACGTTGAAGCTTATGATAAGATAATTGTATCTTTCATTCCATGAAAGCAGATATCTATCGACAGCTTCAGCGCCACCTGGATAAGATGCCGGTCCCTTTTCCGGAGACTGAATCGGGTGTTGAAATCAGTCTTCTCAAACGATTGTTTGACGAGACTGAAGCAAACATCGCTTTAAAACTGAGTGCCTTGCCTGAAAGCATTGACAGGATTTATGGCCGTTTTAAGGAAGGAGAAATCACCAAAGAGTTGCTTAAGGCAAAACTGGATGGCCTGTTTGATAAGGGTGCCATCATGGCTGTACCCAATGAGAAGAAAGGCCGCATGTACAGTAAACTAATGCTTGCCATCGGTATTTTTGAGCATCAGGTAGATCGCATCACCTTAGGGCTGGCGGAAGACTTTTTTAAATACGAAGATGAAGGTTTTGCTGATGCTTTTTTAACAGCCAAAACCAAGCAGATGCGCACCATTCCGGTCAATGTAAAGATTGATCCGGAATTCCTTGTTGGGACATACGATAATGCCCGTGCCGTGATTGAGAAATCTCCGGGACCTTTTGCGGTAATGAATTGTGTATGTCGACAGGCCAGGCAGAAGATGGGAGAACGCTGTAAGCAGACCGATATCATGGAAACCTGTTTTACGATGGGAAATTCAGCGAAGTTCATGATGGCAAAGGGAGTAGCAAAGGAGTTGAACAGAGAAGAGATCAACGACCTTGTTACCCGCGCCGAAAACGAAGGAATGGTCCTTCAGCCTGGAAACACACAGAGCCCGGAGTTCATATGTTGCTGCTGTGGTTGTTGTTGCGGTGTACTCACTGCAGCAAAAAAATTCCCCCGACCGGCTGATTTTTTACAGTCTAACTTTTATGCTGAAATTGATCCCGAAGCGTGCGTTGCCTGTGGAGCATGTATGGAAATTTGCCAGATGGATGCCCTCATTTCAGTAAACAATCACACAGAAGTATTGCGCAGCCATTGCATTGGTTGTGGAGTTTGCCTGAACGTTTGTGCCACTGAAGCCATCTCACTGATGAAAAAAGATAAGGAAACCGTTCCGCCAAAAACCAGCAAAGAGATGTACAAGAAGATGATCATGGAACGTTACGGAGTATTTGGCACCCTTAAAATCATGGGGAAAGCTGCACTGGGGATGAAAATCTAATAGCACTTACTTCGGTTTTTTGTTTTAGCGCTTTAGAATTGTGTATACTCCTCCTGCGCTTGTGTCAAATGCAAGGGATCCATCATCATTGGATTTAAAACGAACGCTCTTTCCATCCTTTGTCACCCTGACTTTTCCTCCGGCATTGATGCGGC
>QMPQ01000266.1 GCA_003648635.1 Bacteroidota bacterium
CTTGCTTTAAGTGAAACAACCGGAAAGCTATTTGCTGCAACATGGGGAAGAGGATTATGGGAAACTGAAATACCAGGTCATTGTTTCAATGGATCAAACAAAAACATTTGGGTGAATACGACATATACAGAAAACAAAGAACTATGTCAAAATCTTGTATTATATGCGGGCACATTGACTGTTGAAGCAACTCTTACTATGCCATTTGATGCCACAATTACAGTAAGATCAGGCACCACTTTAACTGTTGATGGGGGTACTATATTGAATGCTGATATTATTGTTGAATCTGGAGGTACCTTGATACTTGATAATGGGGGTATTATTGAGCTAATCGAGGATGATGACCTCAATGCGAATAGTGGCGCTCAAGTACAAATAGATCAGGGAGAGGTTAGGTTGTCTACAGAATAAAAAAAATAGATGACAATTTACTTAAAAAGAAAACCTGGTCTCCCCGGTTTTTTTTACACCTCAATATATTTTATAGTATGAGGCTAACAATCAAGCAGGAGAAGCCAAAGTTATATCGATTTGGATGTAGATCCATCAAAAACAAGTGCACTTGATGCAGTAAAAAATAATGATATATCACTGACCGTCTATGACAAAATGGGCATTGTAGTTCATACCGAAAATGTAACAAGCTTACCACACAGAATTTATACCTATAAATTCCAGAATGGCGAGTATATTGCTACAATTCACACTCAATAAAAGTAGGTACGGAAAAGAACCAGTGGATTGAATCAATTATATCTATCGTTAATCACTAATCACTTTTTAATCTAAGAATTCAAGGCAAGCTTGTATCTAATTGCAAGCTTGCCTTTTTTGATGCCAAGAATAATTAATGATGAAATTTGTAGTGAGGTTTCAGTTCAAAGATGCCCTGATTTCATCGACTTCTGTATCCGTGAGGTCAAACCATTCGCCTCTGATCCGTTTTTCTGAATAAGCATTATGAAGAGCTTGTTCAAACGAAACTGCAATCTTTCTGTTTGGAAATTTCTTGTTGCAGATCATCTCAAACCAGGCCGACCCAATGGCACTTGGCATGAGGAGATGGGTTATGGATTAGTGGATGCTGGAGCTGCAGTTGAATCGGCAGTTTGCGATCATACTATTGAGAATACAATCTATTCTTCAGACATAACATTAAGTGGATGTTCTAGCGTTGAAATGGAAGATGTCCTAGTAGAAGATGATGCAGTTCTTACAATTAAGAATGTTGGAAGTTTATCTATCGAAGGCCCTTTTGAAGCTGAAGCGGGAACGGAGCTTATTTTTGACTAATGATCAACATATCAAATTTTCCGAATGGATGCCAATAATTGTAGAACCAAGACCAAAATCAAAACGGTCCTGGTTTTTACATTTTTTATCACTACTGTCCGACTAAAATAACATAGAAAATAGAAGGGTACTCCCCGGAGGTTTCACCTTCATGTTGTAATTTAGTTTTTGCCAAAACAAATACAACATGAGTAAAAATACAGAAATAAAGTTTGTCTGACAGCCGATCTTCAAACAGATAGTGAATTTGACAGATGCAGTGAAAGATTCCAATTCGTCTACCGATAATTGGAGCTTTGTTTCGTGGTATTTTTTTACCTGTTTGTAGGGTTTATGGGTGATTATGAAATTCAGAATCTTGCCGCCCTCAAACAAAAATGAAATCTTTGAATCAATAACTAACTTGAATTCACTTGGCTCAAATCTAAATATAATGTAATCCTTGTTCTCAAGATTATTGAAGGTGAAAAAGAGGAATTTACTATCATCCCATAATACTATGCAATCCCTTTGATCTAAATCGTAATTCCTGCCTCCAACCGTTTTCCAAGTTATTTCCTTTGTCCCACTAAAATCATCCCTCGAGATGTTGACTAGATTGGTGAACCTCTTTTTGTTTAAATTAAATATCTTATCTGCGGTTGGATTCTTATATATGATGAAGACTGTTTCTAGTTCTTGCAATACTTCGGCCTCACCACTGTATCTACTCTCAGCTTTTTTAAATATCTCAATTACACCATTGCAGGATGCCTTCAAATCATATTGCATAAGAACTTTCGGCTCCCATTTGACCAATAACTTGGCCCTTTCTGACAATATCGCCTGTACTTACACTGAGTTCTTCAACGAAGAATCGTTCATTTTTGTGTTCATCGAGGACAGCTGAATTACTATAAGCATAGAGCCTTTCTTCGTCTGGTATAGGTTCTGCTGGTTGAGAAAGGACTGCTACTTCTTTTAAGATTACGGGTTTCTTCCTCTTTCTTTTGAATAATCTCATAGTTAGGTGCTTCGAAGTTATAAAGGTAAAAAAACCCAACAAGGATGGTGATTTGTTAAGACATTGTTAAGAATGCACTCCCCTTTAATAAAATGGCTCTTTTGTCCATAAAGAGATTGTTGAGGTTGATATATAAATCAAAGACCAGGTTGAATCGTCCTTTGGATTGGGTTCGTAAAAAGCATGGAGGTTCTTCAATAGCAATGATTAAGTGAGAACGAGGACAATATACCTGGGTATTGCTATGGATGTTCGGACTGAGAACTAATGCGGAAATACGCCAGTTACCTTGATGAAATGCTAACTTATAAACTCTCATTGAAAGTGAAAGAAGGATCAGTAATGCGCTATCCCGCTCCACTAAAACTCCTGCTCTGACTGCCCGATTTGTCAACAGGTAAGGAGTAAACCTCGAAAGAGTAACCTGTGGAGTGAACAAGAATGATGGAAATTTAACTGGGACATCAGGATAGAAAGTGGCCTCCACCCTCACAGACTGGAATTAATGCCTTTATTTTGGCTGGACCCTGTTGGCTGGGAGAAGAAATTCGGTATGCTCTGTACTGAAGTGAATGATCTGATGAAGAACCAAAAGTTATAAAAGTTATAAAAAACCACACCCAAAGATTCAACTCAAGTCTTTAATTAATATAGATTGTCTGACATCTATGCTTTACAACATATGGGAAAAGGGTCACAAATTCACTCCATCCCGAATTAACCATAAGTTAGTGGTTCTTTACTAAATTATGGTTTAAACTGGCACTAGATGAAAACTGGTTTGAATCAGCATATTGGCACGCATATTGCCCATTTGCAAGTACTATTAACCCTAACTATTTTTATGATGATACACAACCCCAACAAACAGAAAATGCTTATTAGATTATTGCTTGTAACATTTTTTTTCCTCAGTGCCTTATTCGATCTCCATGGGCAAATTCAAAAGAAGAGCCTGATGGTTGGTGGAGAGATGGATATCCCCTTTCAGAATCAAATTCGAGAAGAAAAAACATTCTACCTCAATTCAAAAGTCGGGTATTTCATTGTTGATAATCTAGCAATAGGCATAATCATTGAATCCGAACTGTTCATTGAATACGATCATCGAACTTTTAGCCTTGGAGCCGGCCCAATGATTAGATATTACGTTGGACAGAACAAGGTGAAACCTTTTGGGTCTTTTTCTTATGTGGCCTCAATAGTTACGGGAAACTTTTTTAACCCCAATGAATTCCTATCACACTTGCAGCCGGGGATTGGAATCTGCTATCAATTAAGACCAACTATAGGAATAGAGGCACTTATAGGTTATGATCATTATTATAGTAATAGTGGTCACAGCCAGAACGAATCATTTTGCTCCTTACACATAGGCTTTCAAATTTTTATCCCACCAAATAATAGTACTAACTAAGACCAAAAAAAATGATTCAAAAACCAATATTGTTTGCAATCCTATTGAGTATTTGCACCTATAGCATTGGCCAGTTAATTTCACCTAGCGTGAGTTTATTACGACACAGCTTGTAAAACGCCGTAAGAAGCAGAGCATCATAAAGATAGGCGTTATTTATTTGTATACACCAACATCCTTGATTTTGGGTTGTTCATTATGAAGATTTTCTAGCCCTAAAGTTGACATGATTTTTTCCTCCTGTTCACTCATTATCTCAAGCATGTAATTTGCTTTAGGCTTTCCTGCTTTTTTTGATTCTTCCAGCACAGTTGCCAGTCTGATATTATTGAGCATATCCAATAATCCATCCAGGCTCCCCTTATAACCTGCCTTTAACCTTGCTTCTCTCCAAATGATACTGGATAACAGGTATCCGATCACACAAATAAAGTAATGCACCTTTATCTTCTGGTCAGTCCAGTGATACTGTGGTTTCAGCGCTAAATGATAAGGATTCTTCAGGTCTCTGAAAGCATGTTCAATTTTCGACTGGCCATAATATGCCGCAATAATCTCTTGACTTGTCCATGCATGCCTGTTGGTCATGATCATCCTGAAGCCGAGTTTATCTTCGGCGCATTGCAGCTGCTCCTGGTCAACCTGGTAATCCAGGACGAACCTTCCTTTCTCCGTTTCAACCAGACTCCATTTTAGTATATCTTTCAGGTATTGACCCGATACAATGGTTTTGATCTTTTTCTCCAGATCCTTTTTGTTGCGCTTCTTAGCTCTTGGATTTACAAGAGACTTCTGTAGCTCTTGCAGGCTTTTTTCCTTTTTGGCAAGGCTTTGGTATACTCCCCGGATTTGTCCTGCCTTTAAGCGATCCGACACAAACACCACCACTGTTCTTTCATCTTCC
>QMPQ01000267.1 GCA_003648635.1 Bacteroidota bacterium
ACGGAAAAAGGTTTATATATGCTAGCTACTATTATTAAAGGTGAAGTAGCAGCTGAAACTACTATAAAAATTATTGAAACTTTTGCAAATATAAAGAAATTATCTAGAAACTTAAGCTCTGTTAGTCATGAGCAAACAGAAGAAGAGCAAAACAGACTTTTTAAAGGCCTTTGTATTCATAGCTTATTCCTTAGTGAAATTGGGTTTCCTCTCTGACTTTCACGATTCCGAGAGGCTGCCTGTTAAGCGGCGCACTGCGTCCACTTGATTTCAAGTCCTGAAGCAGTTCCTGGAGTTCCATTCGTTTGTCAGCTTCAGTGAAAAACAGGTTTGTGGTTTCACCCGGATCATTGGACAGCTTGAATAATTGACCCGATGCATCAACTGCAGTTTCCGGTAAAGCATATTTCTTAAGAGGCTCACTTTCATAATTATTGCCTCCTGATCCCATGTGGTCGAGATATTTCCAGTTTCCCTGGCGAATCTGAAATTCTCCCCGAAAACTCTGGGTCAGGAGATAAGGCCTGATGGATGTATTCTGATCCTGGGTTCCAAGCATGGCTGGCAACATATCATAGCTATCCGTGGCGTCTTCATCTTTGAGTTTATACCCGATAAGAGAAGCGATCGTGGCAAAAATATCCGTTGTATTGGTCATCTGATCAGATACCAGACCTTTGGGAAATACTCCAGGCCAACGAACCAAAAAGGGAACGCGGTGACCACCTTCCCATGCGTCGCGCTTCATTCCTCTCCAGCCTCCGGAAGCGTCGTGCTCATAATCCTGACGCATCCAGTCCACATGCATAATCTCGGCTCCATTATCAGCATTAAAAATAATCAGCGTGTTATCATCAATTCCCAGCTCTTTCATCAAATCTATCACACGCCCAACCAGAGCATCCAGTTCCCATACAAAATCACCACGAGGACCGGCATCAGTTGTACCATTAAATTCAACAGCAGGAAGTACAGGCGCATGAGCAATTTGAGTGGAAAAGACAGCAAAGAATGGTTTGTCAGGTGTGTTTTCCCGATGCCTTGTTATAAAGGAGCGGGTCTTTTCGAAAAAGAGCAAATCCGCCTCCATAAAATTGTAGCCTGGCGACATCCAACCTGCGTCATTATCCCATCGCCACTTGCCGCCCAGATTGGGAAGATTGGACGGATTATGTCGTTCACTCGCAGGAATTGGAACCATACCATTCTCAATGTAGATATAAAGTGGATCGGTGGTAGGGCAGTTCGGTGTGATGAAAGATTCATCAAAGCCTCTTGCATTGGGACCATCAATCAGTGGTGTGCTTTTTTCGTAATCAATGAGCAGTGAGTTTTCGAAACCACCTCTCAGTTTCTCATTATTTTTGTCAAACCAGCTAAGTCCTACATGCCATTTACCGAACACTCCGGTCCGATATCCCTTAGTTCGTAACATATCTGCAATTGTGAGTGTCCCTGGCTTTAAATAGCTCGGACCCCCGGGCCCCTCAAAGGCTCCCCCTCCCCTGCCGGTCGAACGATATATCTGTTGCCCGGAATAAAGCCCATAGCGAGAAGGTGAGCAAATGGTCGATGGACTGTGGGCATCCGTAAATCGCACCCCTTCACGGGCCATCTTATCCAACTGGGGAGTCTTATATGCTGATTCATCGTTGTAGCAGGAAAGATCACCATATCCTAAATCGTCAGCATAAATGATGATGATATTGGGTAGTTCCTGAGCCATGGATATTACCGATCCCCCAATCCAACAAAACACCACTAAGAAAAATTTAATCTTTGTTCTATTCATTTCTTCAGTTATTTCATTCTGTTAACTTCCCGATTTTTCGAAAGGCAGCCAGACTTTCATCTGTCCCTGTCCCCTGTTGCTCCAGGCATAATAAGGTATGGCTGTAATATCGATCACCTCCTCTTTGATAGGCAAAGAAGCTGTACCACTGATGCTTACCACCCCATTTAATAAATCTTCACGGTATTCCGCCTTAAATCCGCCAGGGAGTAAATATACCTCATCGGGATCATCAAAATAGCCTTCATTATCAATCTCTTCCAAACAATAGACCATGGGACCACGCATTAAGACTACCTTCCCCTGTGCATCTTTAATCCTGGAACTTCCTGCAAGCACCTGGACATTCATGGGTAATTCCAGTTCCACCTTATCACCCTTTTTCCACTTCCTTTCGATAACTGCGTAAGCCCTTTTCATATTAAGGTTGCGGATCCTTCTTCCATTAACCTTAAGTATCACTTCTTTTTCCGGGAGTGTTTTATCTTCAGGATAATGATAAAGACCTCCCGGAAGTAATTCACCCTTTGCCCAGCCTGGTATCCGGATATGTATTGTGAAATCAAGCGGAGTTTCCGGATCCACTTTCAGGCTGATCCTACCCTCCCAGGGATAATTCGTTTCCTGGATCAGGGTGATTTCATGATCTGCCACAACGATGCTTGTTTCACTCCCGATAAACTGGTTTATATAAATTCCCTCATCCGTCTTCCCGTAAATTGTGGTTCCTATTTCCGGTATAAACCGGACAATATTAGTGGGACAGCATGGAGGGTCATCCCAGGTACTTCGCTTATGTTTTCCATGCGATTCCAGAGGATTGGTATAGAAGAATCTGTCACCACTTAATGAAACACCTGATATCCCTGAGTTATACATTGTAAGCTCTACCATGTCAGCGTATTTTGCATCACCATGCAGGAGGCACATCCTCCTGTTCCAGAAGGTGAGTCCAATGCCTGAGCAGGTCTCGCAATAAGCCTGGTCATTGGGAAGCAGATAATCCGAACCAAATCCCTCATCATGAAACTGCCTGGTACCAATACCTCCGGTGATATATAGTTTTTTCCGGACTATATTATTCCAGATGGAATCCAGGGCCGGCACGTATTTGGCATCTTTGTTCTCCATGGCAATATCAGCCATTGCGGAGTAGAGATATCCGGCCCGGACGGCATGTCCAATGGCATAATATTGATCTGTCACAGGAAGGTGATCCTGCCTGTATGAGGGATGGCGCCAACGCCCGGGCGTGTTTGCCCTGGGATCATGTTCAGGCGGGACGAGTGCATCGGCTATCCTTTCAGGATTTCCGCGCTCGTCTATAAAGAAAATGGCCAGATCCAGGTACCTCTTCTCTCCGCTAACTTCATACAGTTTATAAAGGGCCAGTTCTATTTCTTCATGCCCGGGAACATCATGCCGCTTATTCGGGCCAAAGATGGAATCGATATGATTGGCAAATCGCATGGCGGCATCCAGGAATTTTCGCTTCCCGGTCACCTGGTAATAAGCTGCCGCCGCTTCAAACATATGACCGGCGCAATATAGTTCATGTTTCCTTTCAAGATCTGGCCATCGCTGCGAGAGGTCATATACAATCCAGTATGTAAAAAGATATCCGTCCGCTTGCTGTGCTGCTACAATCCTGTCAATAACCGAGTCGATGATTGCTTCCAATTCCGGATCAGGAGTATGGTACAATGCATAGGCAGCTCCCTGTATGATCTTATATACATCTGAATCAGTGGCCAGGTTACCTTTATGCTCCGCATCACTTATCCCGGCAGCGATATCAAAGTACTCAATGGATCGGGAAGCTTGTTGTAAAGCATGCCTGATACCAGCTACCCGGTTTATCTCAATCTTCGGACGCCAGAAATTATCGCTAATGGTCACTTCCTGGAAGGAGACCTTTTCGAGCATGACTGAATCTTCTCCGGGTCCTGATTTCGGCCCCTTACAGGATGCAAGGATTAAACATCCTGCCACTAGTATAAGGCTATATTTCATCAAACTCATCGATCAGTTCTGTTAATTGTTTTACAAGGTCTGGATATTGATCCGCTACATTTATTTGCTCCTCAACATCCTCATGAAGGTTATAGAGTGAAACCGGGAAAATACCTTTTTCCACGGCATCCCACCCGATACTTTTCTTAATATGCAATTTCCACTTCCCCAACCTCACAGCTTCAGCTTCTCCATTCCTTGCATAGAAATAGAAAGGACGCTCCGGCAGCCTGGTGCTTTCCGGATCTTGCAATAACTCACCGATATCTGTACCGTCAAGAGACAGATAATCGGGAATCTCCGATCCTGTGAATTCAGCGAATGTTGGGTACAAATCGAGGGTGCTCACCAACTCCTTACAGACCTTTCCTGCAGGGATGACATCCGGCCATGCCATGATGCAAGGCACGCGCTGACCCCCTTCCCATGTTTCGGCTTTTAAACCACGCAGAGGTAAGGCTGAACCAACCCTTGGACCGTTATCGGAGGTGAAAATAAAAAGGGTATGATCATAAATCCCTTCCTCCTTCAAAGTATTCACAATCTCACCCACACTCCAGTCCAGTTCCATGATTACATCCCCATATAATCCTTTCTCACTCTTCCCAAGGAATGCCGGTGAGGCATGAAGCGGAAGGTGGGGCATATTGTGAGCCAGGTATATGAAGAAAGGCTGATCCTTATGGCCTTTGATCTGCCTGATGGCTTGTTCTGTATATCTTTTTGTCAGATATACAGAGGAAGCCATACGGCAGATCAAAGGCCATAAGGATCAGCCTTTGATCTG
>QMPQ01000268.1 GCA_003648635.1 Bacteroidota bacterium
CGGTACACTGTGTCCACATCAAGGGTATCATGTTCCAGCGACAGGTCGAGCATTATACTGGCCGAATCAAGATTATCCTCAAGCTCATAATAGACCGCCAAATTATGATAGGCCTTTGCCACCAGGTTGCTGTCGTTCAATGTGGTCAGATGGTTCCAGATAGAATAAGCTTGCTCCCAGTTCCCTTCATCAGTGTGTTTCACAGCCATTTTCAGAGAATCCTCCCTCCCCGTGAACAAAATTCGGGAGCTTCGGTTCCAAACGGGTACCAGATAACTGCCATATTTCAATCCACTTTCGAAGAAGAGATCCCGTAGCATCTCAACTCCCGGTGTAACCGGCACTAATTCGCCATTTACAATTTGCGGGAAATAAAGCGTATCCACCATGGAGTAAGAATCATAGGGCCTGGGGCTTCCAGGCAGATGTATGTTCCACTTCAGGCTGTTGGCCACCTCAAAATAGTGGTTTTGAACCTCATCTGGCGAATCCTTGTAGTAATCAAAATGTTGATCCAGGCTAGCAGAATAGAATTCCAGGCTGATGATGGCATCTCCTCCTATGGTATCACATATATTGCTCACTTCACGCTTCGTGAGCATGCGATCTTCAAGTAAGGCTGTATCGGTTCTTCGATCTGATAACCAGATGGGAGTGTGAAACTTTTCAACAGGAGAGTTGCGTAAATCCTCCAGTATACCCCTGAAAAGGTTGTTAATAATCAAGGTATCGAGCAATACCAATTGTCTCATATCCATGTCTATCTGGTTCTGATCTGCCCAGATATCTAGTGAGATTGGTGCCCTATTCAGGAAAATAAGCTGATACACATCATCCGGAAACTCTATGGTTGCTGGTTCCAGAATTTCAAATTCAACCACACTGTACTGGCTGGCACATCCCTGAAAAGCCAGGGACAGTGCCATAATCCGTATGAGAGATTTTACCCGGTCGAAATGCACCTTTTGATTTGACAAGACTTAATTAGACACTCATTCCACCGCAAACCTGCAGGGTCTGACCGGTCATATAGGATGAAAGATCAGATGCCAGGAAAAGGCTTACATCGGCCACATCCTCGGGCAGTCCGCCACGCTTAAGCGGAATACTTTTGATCCACTCCTCTTTTACATTTTCAGGAAGTTTCCCGGTCATTTCGGTAATTATAAAACCCGGAGCAATTGCATTGCATCGTACATTCCTTGCCCCCAGCTCCTTGGCAATTGATTTGGTAAACCCAAGAATACCCGCCTTTGAAGCAGAATAATTGGATTGTCCCGCATTGCCGTTGACACCAACTACCGAACTCATGTTGATAATAGAGCCTGTCCGGGCTTTCAGCATATACTTTTGTGCAGCCTTGGTAAAATTGAAGACCGATTTGAGATTGACCTTGATCACCAGGTCCCACATCTCTTCATCCATTCGCATCAAGAGTGTATCCCGGGTAATTCCTGCATTATTGACAAGCACATCCACCTTTTCGAAATCGGCGATCACCTGGTCTATAGTCTCTTGTGCCTGATTAAAATCACTGGCATCGCTCACATATCCCTTGCCTTTTACACCAAGATCCGCTAATTCTTTTTCAAGTGTATCCATATTCTCATCCCTGGAAAGATCTGTAAATGCTACATCTGCTCCCTCCTGGGCAAAACGTAAGGCAATCATTCTTCCGATACCTCTTGCGGCACCTGTAACCACTGCAACTTTTCCTTGTAGTAAATCCATGATTTATTTGAATATTTAAGGTGGTAAAAACAATGCAAAGAAATGAAAATTCGCTTAAACTAAAAAAGATAGGAGTCCATCAAACGGCTCACTTCACCAGTGCTTCCAATTAGCAGTAAAAGGTCTGCTTGAGAAAGCTCAGATATTTCGTATCGTACTAGTCCCTGCTTATTAGTGAGGCCATCTTCTCCCCTATCTCTGCGGGAGAAACTACCACGGAAATTCCACATTCCTCCATGATCTTCATTTTCGCCTCAGCGGTATCGGCCTTGCCCCCGATAATGGCACCTGCATGACCCATTCTTCGACCCTTGGGGGCAGTCTGTCCCGCAATAAATCCAACAACAGGTTTGGTTCCATGCTCCTTGATCCAGTAAGCCGCCTCAGCTTCCATGCTGCCTCCTATTTCCCCAATCATGATGATGCCTTTTGTCTGCTCATCTTCCATCAATAGCTTTACCGCATCCATAGTGGTGGTTCCTATAATGGGATCTCCGCCGATTCCAATGCAGGTGGATTGCCCCAGCCCTGTTTTGGTGATCTGATCCACTGCTTCATAGGTCAGTGTACCCGAGCGTGATACAATCCCAACGACACCCTGCTGATGGATAAACCCTGGCATGATCCCCACCTTAGCCTCACCCGGGGTGATGACGCCCGGACAGTTGGGTCCGACAAGCCGGGTATCGCGGTCTTCCAGGTAAGCCTTTACCTTTATCATATCGGCTGTTGGAATGCCCTCAGTAATACATATTACAAGTTTGATCCCTGCAGCTGCAGCTTCCATAATAGCGTCGGCCGCAAAAGGTGGTGGCACAAAAATTACTGAGGTATCCGCGCCAGCCTTATCTACAGCATCCTGAACGGTATTAAATACAGGTTTACCAAGGTGTTCCTGCCCCCCCTTTCCCGGGGTTACTCCGCCAACCAATGTGGTGCCGTAGTCTATCATTTGTTCTGCATGAAAAGTACCCTCGCTTCCTGTAAATCCCTGAACGATAACCCTGGAATCTTTGTTCAATAATACACTCATTTATGGCAATGTTTTAGGTTCTGACTGAAACTCAAATGTAAGTAAATTTTTGTACATTACGATATGGAAGAAATCCTGTATATCGGCATCGCACAGACCCTCTTTTCCGGTATTATCATTGCTTTAAAAAAACCCAGAACAATAGCCAACCAGATACTTGCAGCCTGGCTGCTTATTATCTGTTCAGAGATGATCATTATGCTGATTAATGAGACCCTGTTTGAACTCTATCCTATAAAGATTATGCCATTCACCTATGGTCCCTTGTTGCTTCTGTACGCCAAATGGATGACCACCGAAAATCCAAAATTTAATCTCCGTTACCTCTGGCATTTTGCACCATTTACTGCATTTCTGATTGCCTCTCTGATATATATCAATGAGCCGGTCATGCATGGTACCGATGGATTCCTTGTGGTGGATCGCTTTGTCTCCTTCAGAATCGTCTTTGCAATCACCTTTTTTATCTCCATTACTGCCTATTCTGTGGCTACTTTCGTGGTGATCCACAGGCACCAGCGTAAGTTGAAGGAGCTGGTCAGTTATTCCTCCGAAAAAATCACCCTGAAATGGCTGCTGGGACTATCTATAACTTTTTATATGGGGTATGTGATTATGTTTATTTTCGGAGGAATCGATATACTAGTTGGATTCATGCCTTTTGATCCCTATGAGCTCTCCTTTATCAGCCTCACTCTTCTCACCTTTCTGTTCGGGGTATTCGGATTCCACCAGCCCAGTATTTTTGAAGAAGTGGTCTGGTATAAGAGTCATGAGGAACTGCTGGATCTGGAACCCGATCTGAAATCGGACGTGAAACCGGATGCAATAAAATACAAGCGATCGGGACTTAGACAAGAAGATGTGGCCGATCTTGTGAATAAGATCAGGAAATACATGGTGATTAAAAAACCCTACCTGGACAGGGATCTTACCATTTATAATCTATCTGATCAACTGAGGATTTCGAGACATACGCTTTCTGAAGTGATCAACGAACATATGGGCATGAACTTTTACAACCTGGTAAACGAGTATCGGGTCAAGGAAGTGAAACAAAGGATGAAAGATGAGGATTACAGGCAGTTGACCATTCTAGGCATTGCCTACGATTCGGGTTTCAATTCCAAATCGAGTTTCAATACCATTTTCAAAGAGAAGACTGGTCAGACACCCAGCCAATACCTGTCTGAACTCAATGCCAAAAATTCCTGAAAGATCTTATTCTTTTCGTTTACCATTCGTGGCAGCATAGGTCTTCCTTTGGGATCGGAATTAGTTATCCGTCCCATTTGCTTCAGGGGATATAAATAGCAAATAATCATTCATATGGTTCAGACCTGTCGGCTTGGACTCATTTAGCTGCATCCATGGGTCCGGACCGAGCTATCCGGGCGATAAAGAACAGGATGCATACTAGTTTTAGCATATGACAAAATTGATGCTATCTGGAGTGCTAATGATGATGTTGATGACAAGTGTTGATGGCCAGGGGCTTTTTGAGTCTTCCCTTTCTGAGGGTTCAGAAAATACGGGTAATGAATTTCTCTCCATTGGAGGATTCATAAGATCGGCGGTCTACATTGGCAATACAGCAGATAAAGAGGAGCCATACCTCCAGAGTGCTTATGCCCAGGCAAGCCTGCAGTTGAAGGCAAGGGCGGGTTCGAAGGTCTCTGCATTTGCTGATATCCGGTTCAGGTATGGAACCGAGTGGCAAGAAACTGTTTCAGAAATACAGATCCGGGAAGCCTATGTGGACCTTCAAACCGGTCCGGTGGGTTTCAGGCTGGGGAAACTGATTACTCCCTGGGGCAAAGGAACA
>QMPQ01000269.1 GCA_003648635.1 Bacteroidota bacterium
AATAATAGCGTCATTTTGGCCCCATAGACTGAAATACAACCTGAAATTTTCTATTGAAGCTTATCATATTGATAAATACTATTTTTTTAATTTATAAAATAACCCTTTTCAGAGGGGACTCAAAGTTAGGATTTAAATATATATCTTACATTTGAACGTGTTTGAAAAGTTTGTACAACCTTCCATTGAGATTCTGAATATCAGAATTGATGAACCGATTACCACAGCCACCGATTTACTTCTGGCAGCGATCTGTTTCTATGCTTTTCTACAAATTCGAAAGCAGGAGTGCACAGGCAGGGGGAAAAGGTATTTCAAGTATTATTTCTTAGTACTTGGACTGGGAGCTATGACGGGTGGACTTTTCGGCCATGCATTTCAATACAGGCTCACTGAGGGATGGAAGCTGGTTTCCTGGGTCTTAACACTGGGCTCTGTTGCACTGATAGCCCATGCATTGATGGAGGTTGCTAAACCCCTTGTAAAACCCGGAATCTGCAGGATACTCTCTCGTTTCAATGTGTTAATCTTCGCCCTTGCTCTCTTTTTCACTTTATGGTCAATGGCTTTTTCTGCGGTCAAGTATTACACCATCTTTGGAATGGTGGTGATGGTAGGTTCACTCTGTTATTACATATATCGTAAAACCGGAAGCAGGGGAGTTTTGGTATTAATGGGGGCTGTTGGTATTGGAATTCTTTCTGCAATCATTTTTAGTTTTGAATGGGGATTGAGTCCCTGGTTCAACCACAATGATATCAGTCACGTGATATTGACTTTCAGTGCTTTTAGTGTCTATAAGGGGGCAGTCCTGATTATGGAAGGTTCAATATAAAAATATCACCATTCCTTTGAAATATCTTGTATATTTTCATAAGTTCGGGACCTAATAATTTGCCATGGGCCGTCCTCTCTTTCTTATTCTTACTATGCTGATCGCTTTGTGCGGAGAGGCAGTGGCACAACCCTCCATTACGGCTTTTCCTTTGGAGTCGGCCCTTGTCATTGATGGAGTTCATGAAGCCGATCTTTGGATTGGTGCCGATTCGGCAATTGGATTTACACAGATGGCCCCCTTCCCGGGACAAGTATCCTCACAAAGGAGCGTTGCCTTCATTGGATTTGATAGTCTCTACATTTACGTTAGCGTCATCCTGTATCAGGAGACGGAGGTCCTGGCTAAGGCCATGAACCGGGATGTACTTACCAGGGGGGATGATGCTTTTACCCTGGTGATTGATCCTTATAATGATAACCGCTCAGGTTATGGATTCTGGACCAACCCGCTGGGGACGCAGACCGATTTCAGGATCAATGACGATGGCAGGAGCATTGATGTTAACTGGGATACCGAATGGCGTACCGCTTCAACTATGCATGAGAAGGGATGGACCCTGGAAATGGCCATACCCTTTAAAAGCCTTCGGTTTAAACCAGGAGCCGATACCTGGGGGGTAAATTTTGGCAGGATCTATCTTGCAAATCAAGAAACAAGCTACTGGTCGGGGACTTTGAGTGATGATTTCAGAATCTCCCAGGGAGGAAAACTTACCGGGATCACCGTACCCTCCTCAAAGAGTAAGCTTTCGCTCTATCCCTATGTCACCATGAGATATGAAAACAATGAATTTACAGGGGTTAGCAACAAAGTCACACCTAAAGTTGGAGGGGATATTAAATGGCAGATCTCTCCAAATGCGACTGCCGATGCCACCATTAATCCTGATTTCGCCACGGTGGAGGGCGACCGGGAACGAATTAATCTGACACGATACGAACTGAACTATCCGGAAAAGAGGCTTTTTTTTCAGGAGGGAAATGAGATGTATTCTACACGCATAAAAACCTTCTATTCCAGACGTATCCAGGATATTATGTATGGTGCCAAGGTAACTGGAAAGTCGGGCAAGTACAATTATAATGCTATGAATGTACGCTCCCTGCAAATGGATGATGAGGATGAACCGCCCTCTTTTTACACTACCGCAAGAGTAAAACGGGATTTTCTGGAGTCCAGTTCCGTGGGATTTACGGCCGTGGATAAACGAAATGACTCCAGCTATGTTACTTCCTTCAGTGGCGACTATGTACTGAACCTGGGTGAGACCTGGAAGTTGACCGGACAGCTGGTTGCCAGTGTTCCAGGCGATTTTCTATCGCATTCTGCCTGGTTTGTACGATTTGCTAAAGAAAATAATTTTTATCACATGCATGTGCGGTATACGGAGATGGGCGAAAATTTCAAGGAGAATGTGAACCAGGCCGGATATGTGGTTGATGACGATCGCAGGGAGGTGGACATGGATTTGAGTTATCGCTGGTGGATCCAAAACAAGATATTTAATTATATCGAAGTGGGGACCAGGAACAATGTGTTCTGGGCGAGGACTACCGGAGTGCTCAGAAGTTGGAACATCAACGAATCGGTGGAGTTTTATCTCCAAAATCGTTTCTCCCTGACCTACAGATACAACAACGAGTACAAACTTTTTGATAAAGATTATTACAACCATCGGCATACCTTCGATCTGGGGTATAATACAGCAGAGTGGAGCCATGCCATGGCGGGCTATTCATTTGGTCATAACTTTGATCGTGATTTCCAACGTTATTCCCTGGGGGGCAGGGTAAAAATCACGGAGAAGATGGCAGTTGAGTACAGCGGCGACCTGATAAAATTCACCCCGGATGAGGAAAATCAATCCACACTAATCAATATTATCTCGGTCAATTATAACTTTACCAATGACCTGTGGATAAAGCTTTTTGCGCAAAATAGCACCAGCAGCAGCAAGATCTATTTCTACGGATTGGCAGGGTGGCGCTTCAAGCCGCCGTTCGGGGCACTTTACCTGATCTACTCGCACGACCAGGAAGCGGAGCTCATGGGAGAGCTTGCCCACGCAGATGCGGTATTCCTGAAGTTTACTTTCCCCATAGCTGTAATTCGATAATTCTTGCTTAACTTGAAGGAACTTTAAACTTTCAATGATGAATCGTTCAGAAGAGGCAAAAGAGCTATTTCTTTCAGGGTATAACTGTGCCCAATCAATCCTATTGTCATTTGCAGATGATCTGAAATTCAGCAAAGAACTGGCCCAAAAGATGGCTGCTGGTTTTGGTGGAGGCATGGGCAAGCGACAGGAGACCTGCGGTGCAGTGACCGGGGCCATAATGGTGCTTGGCATGATGAAAGGTGAAGAGGTCAACAACAATGATGAACTAAAAGCTGCAGCCTATGGAGGTGTAAAAGATCTGACCCGAGAGTTTGTGGCTAGCTATAAAACCACACGATGCAGGGATTTGACTGGATGCGATCTGAATACCCCCGAGGGCGAAGCCAAGTTTAAGGAGGAGAAAATTATGGAAAACGTTTGTGCCGGCTGTGTGCAAAAGGCGGTGCAGATCGTTGAGAACCTGACCGCCTGATCCGAAATTCCTTTTGCTTACTGTTCCGTTTCTATGGGAGAAGCTGCCTCTTTGTAGAATCTTTCCTGCAAGGAAGAGATGGATTCATCTGTTTTCAGGAACTGTATCAGCTCGGCAAGCTGTTCAGCCCGGCTCTTGAAATTCATCTCCCCGATTTCTTTATTTGGCGACGACCCGTCTCCGGCATAGTGGTTAGGAAAGCTGGCGTACCACCAGATCCCGGTATTTCCAAAGGGTATGGCCAGTCTGGCCTGGTCTTTTCCGGACTGAGAACCGGCACGGTCTGCATGCACCAGATCAGGACGAACAGCATATACCATAGCGGTCTCCACCTCGTCGGCATGTCCCCCGTAATCTGTAAGCCGCAGTTCTTCTATTTCTTCATCTACAGCCGAATCATCAGGCTGGAAGAACACCACCGAATAGTCTTTACGCTCAGCAAGCTGTGTCTGGCAGAAATAGGCAAACAATTCGTTATTGCCCCCATGGCCATTGACGATTATAATTTTCTTGACGCCATTCCGAGACATTTCCTCGCAGGTTTCCTCCAGCATCTTCCAAACAAGTTCTGGGCTATATGCAACGGTACCTGGCTGGTGTTTGGCTTCATTGATCTGTCCAAAGTAAAATTCAGGAAAAACAAGGGCATATTCAAGCTTAGCAGCCCTGCTGGCAATCTCTCTTGCGAGAATCATATCGGTGGATAGTGGCAGATGGGGCCCGTGTTTTTCCATGATGCCGGCTGGAAGAATACAGACTCCTTTGGAAAGCTCAAGAGCTTTCACAAAATCAGGAGCAGTCAGCTCGTTCCAGAGGTAGGGCAGTTGTTCCTCATCAATATCCTGTGCCAGGGCAGGAATAGAAAACAACATCATATAAGCAATAGCAAAGATCGCGTGCTTCATTTTCATCTTATTGGTTTTAGTTGCGTTGAAGAGTTGTTCTGCTAATGTATCGATTCTATTGGAATTTCAGGAGCGTTCTGAAGACCATTCATAGCATTGATCAATTTAAGTTTACGGAATTTGTCAATATCTTCAGGGATGATTTTGCTTTCCCGGATCAAATCCCTGGCAAGCAGAGATGCCCTCATGGTACCAGCCAGGAGGGGAGTGTCAGGGGTCACCCAAAATGCACCATCCCAGAATA
>QMPQ01000270.1 GCA_003648635.1 Bacteroidota bacterium
AACTTTGCCTTTACATTCTTTGCAGTCTGGTTGATTGACCGCCTGGGCCGGAGGACCTTTTACATCATCGGCTCCTCTGGAATGGCAGTGACCCTGCTGATGTTAGCTGGAGCCTTTCATTTTGAATTGAGTCCCATCTTTACCACCATATGCATCATGCTCTTTATTGCCTTCTTTGCATCATGCATTGGCCCCGCTTTCTGGACCCTCATAGCTGAGATGTTCCCCAACCGGATCAGAGGACTGGCGGTGGCCCTGGCCTCATTTACCCAGTGGGTATTTAACTTCCTGGTGGTATTGTTTTTTCCCTATGTGCTCGATGCACTGGGAGGTTCAGTTACCTTCTTGTTCCTGGCCACAATGGCCTTCATCCAATTGTTAATCGCCTGGTTCTTCATTAAGGAGACCAAGGGAAAATCGCTGGAAGAGATCGAGTCGCTCTGGACTTAAAAATCAGTATCCGGCTCTGTTAGATCAAGCTCCTTGATCCAGATGTTTCGGTAGAGGACTGAATAGCCTTCGGCCTGTAGCTTTATGCCACCGGGGCTGTCGGTAATGCCTTTGCCCTCGTCATTGCCGCCATCAATCCCGGAGTTGGCTCCACCCCACACCTGGTTGATTCCGATGTTGGAGTAGACCTTAATACCATTGAAGTAGTTGGATACCAGCGCCTTTTCAGTTCTTTTGCCATCAATAAAGCGTGCAGCCCTGAAAACCATATCATAGGAATTCCAGTTCCCCACCCCCTTGTAAGCATAGTAGGGCGAGTCGATCTCATTGATCACAGCAGCCATGCCATGCTGGGTGGAATCGTTATCCAGAATCTGGATCTCATAGCGGTTCTGCAGATAGACACCTGAGTTACCACCCTTCTGTTCAATGAGAAACTCCACATGGATACGGAAATCGCGGTATTCCTTTTTGGTAACAATATCCGCCGATCCATATTTATGGTCCACCACCGCAGGATCATCACTGCTCATCACGGTACCTCCATCCACAGGATCGTCAACAATCTCCCATTTAACGGGCATTTCGGCTGCAAATCTGGGACCCTCCCAGTAGATCCAGTTCGCATGGAGCGATTCAGCAGTACCGTCAAAGACCACCTCTGCTCCAGAGGGAGCCTTGGCGCCTATGCCAACGGGATTTTGGCTGCACGCAGCCAGGAGTAATAGAGACAATGCAATAGTCATAATTGTAAAAGCTTTCATGATTATATTTTTTAAAATGTTGTATTACTATCTTCCAATATTATCAGGCAACCCCTTGTAGTGGCGGAATCCCTCCATGGGCTTCCCATCCTTCTCTACATGGATCCATCCCATCAGCATCTCTCTTACTCGTTTCTCCTCTTCGGGCGACATCTCCGGGCCCTTATAATCAGCCCAGCCTGAACTGAACTGACTCACATACTTCATAAGGGCCTCCACCTTTCGCTCTTCCCATTCAGATATATCAACCCAGGTATTCATGTCCTCCTCGGCCGAATCGTAAAGCATATATTCAGGAATGGTATGTGCCTCCAGTCCTTCTACCGTAATCTGTCCCTGAAACATCAGGGGCCACATGGCTGCGCGGGCCGCATCGGCCGACAGGTAGGAAGAAGCCCTGTGATCGGCCTTGTGCCAACGCACATTTCCTTTTCCCGGATCAAAGGAGAAAAGCACATCCGGCTTTATCTTGCGAATCAACCTAACCAATTTGGCAACCACTTCTTTCGTATCCTCATATTCCAACATGCCATCATCATAGCCCAGGTTGATATAGTGATCGGTGGGAATGCCCATGGTGGCCAGAGCGTCCTGCTCCTCCTGCTTGCGTATCAGGGCCAGGTCCATCATCCCCAGGTCGGGATCCTGAGTCCCCACATTTCCTGTGGTCAGAATAACAATATAAACCTCATTGCCATTGGCATTTAACATTCCCAGGGTACCCATTGAGTAAGAATCATCATCGGGATGAGCCCCGATCAATAGAATGGTTTTTCCCGTCCATTCTTCCACAGGCTGCTCAGGTTGTGCCATAGCAAATAGGGGAAGAGCCATGAGGATAAGACAAGTCAAAATGTTTTTCATGATAGTAGTTTTAGATAATATATTAATTAATGTAGTTATATGCTTAGTCAAAATCAATCATTGCTTTCATGACCCCATCACCGTAGGCAGCTACAAGATCAAATGCCTCTTTGCTCCTTTCAAAGCTGAAGCGGTGGGTAGCCATCGCGCTAACAGATATCTCGCCTGAGGCCATCATATCCAGAGCTGGCTGTACGGCCTCATTTTGCCTTCGCACATTTTGAATACTCAACTCCTTTCGCCTGCTTATGTCCACCGGAAACGACCATCGCTCAAACTCCGGGATCCCGATGACCATCAGCTTTCCTCCCGGTTTGAGCAGGTCCACGGCATTGTCAATGGCATCCTGCTGACCACAGCACTCAAACACTACATCCAATAGTTCCGGCACCTCCCCAGTGATTTTCTTAACCACATCTTCCCGGTCCGGGTTGGCAGTTAAGCTTGCACCGCTCTTTTCCGCAATCCGCAAACGCTCGTCGATTTTATCCGTTACATAGACCTCTTTAGCTCCCATGGCCAGTGCCGGAAGCATAACGCTCATCCCGATGGGACCAAAGCCCAGGATTCCCACTCTTGCCCCATTCATGGGAATAGATTGTTTTACCGCATAAAGGCCAATGGCCAGGGGCTCCGAAATGGCAGCTTCATCATAGCTCATCTTATCAGGTATCTTAAAGCAAGAGGTCTCCGGCATAACGATATACTCCGAAAGTGATCCCTCAGCCTGACCCGGGCATCCAAGGAAACGCAGGTTGCGACAGGTATGGGGCCTGCCTGTCTGGCACTGGTCACATTCCCAGCAGGGCATGGCTGGCTCAATGGCAATCCGGTCACCCGGTTTTACCATGCTAACTTCTTTCCCAACAGCTTCAACTTCTCCGGCTCCTTCATGTCCCACGGTAAAGGGATATTGTACCACCTGGCTTCCAATCTTTCCCGATACATAGTAGTGAATATCTGATCCGCATACACCCAGAGTCTTCATTTTAATCCGCACATCCCTGTCATTCAAAAGGGCCGGGGTGCTTACCTCCTTCATTTCCATCTGGCGGATACCTGTTAGCATCATTGCTTTCATTATCTTGCGTATTAGGAGAAGAACTAAAAGTAAGAAAAATGAAAGCACTTTTTATCGGGGGGACAGGAAATATTTCCAGGGCTTGCTCAGAACTTTCAATTACCAGAGGAATTGACCTGACTATTCTGAGCAGAGGCCAGAGAAGTCCTGGTAATTTATCTGAGGCCAGGTTTATTACTGCTGACATTAATAAGCCCCGGGAGGTGAAGGCTAAACTTAAGGGAGAGCACTTTGATGTGGTCGTAAACTATATCGCCTTTACACCCGCGGAAATAGAGCGGGATATCCAACTCTTTTCAGATAAGTGCAACCAGTACATATTTATTAGTTCAGCATCTGCCTATCAGAAACCTCCCAGCCATCCTATTATTACCGAATCAACACCCCTGGTCAATCCCTACTGGGATTATTCCCGGGATAAGATTGCCTGTGAGGACCTTCTGATGAAGGCGCACCGTGAAAAGGGATTTCCTGCCACCATTGTAAGGCCTTCTCATACCTATGAGACCGTAATCCCGGTGGCCATTGGAAGCTGGGAGGATTTTACCATTGTTGATCGCATGAGAAAAGGAGGTACTGTGATTATACATGGAGATGGCACATCGCTCTGGACCATCACCCATTCACACGATTTTGCAAAGGGATTTGTGGGTTTGATGGGCAACATGCAATCCATCGGGCACAGTTTTCATATCACCTCTGATGAATTATTAAACTGGAACCAGATTTATCAAGCCCTTGCTGATGCAGTAGGAGCCGAACTAAATGCGGTTCATATTGCTACGGATTTTATATGCAATGAGGCTGATAAAATAGGTCAGCATTGGATGCGGGGGAACCTGCTGGGGGATAAGGCCAATAGTGCTATTTTCGATAATACAAAAATAAAACGCTTTGTTCCCGGATATGTAGCTACAATCCCCTTCAGGGAAGGAATCAAACATACGGTGGATTGGTTCGATGCTCATCCTGAAAGAATCAGGATTGATGAGGGGAACAACGTGCTGATGGATGCCATCCTTGCTGCCTACTCCAGCTAATGACTATTTTGATCGGGGGTGAAAACTAATAATGGCCTCACGCAAGTAAGCACTGTCCAGGTGGGTATAGATTTCGGTGGTGGTTATCGATTCGTGTCCCAGCATCTCCTGCACGGCACGAAGATCAGCCCCTCCCTCTACCAGGTGTGTGGCAAAAGAGTGCCTGAAGGTATGGGGACTTACTGTCTTCTGAATACCGGCCGATTTAGCCAGTTCCTTGATAATGGTAAAGACCATGTTCCGGGTGAGCAT
>QMPQ01000271.1 GCA_003648635.1 Bacteroidota bacterium
AGGAAGAAATATCTTACCTGAAAACTCAGATAAAGAATGGATATTCAACCTGGCTCTTTTCCCCAAGAAGATTTGGTAAAACTTCCTTGATTGAAAAGGTGTTCAGGGAGTTAAAAGATACAAAATGCGTTTATTTTGACCTATATAATATTCGGTCAAAAGACGATTTTTGTAGAAAATACTCAAAAATTATTGCCCATGAGCTTTTTAATTGGAAGGATGATATAAAGGTGCTTTCAAAAAAGTTCTCTAATGCATTTAATAATCTATCACCCACGGTTTCATTTGATGAATTTGGTAATCCCAGTTTTTCATTAAATGTCCACAAAATAGAAAAGCAAGAAGATATTGAAACCATTCTGGAGGTTCCTAGCGAATTTTCTCTTAGTTCAAAGAAAAGAATATGCATTGCATTCGATGAATTTCAGGAGATAAAGAGGATCGATCCTTTCATGTTACATTGGATGAGATCATCTTTTCAGAGGCATAGGGAAATTTCATACATATTCCTGGGAAGCAAACAATCATTGATGGATGATATCTTCACTTCCAATAAGTCTCCGTTCTATGAATTTGCTACAAAAATGAACCTTTCAGTTATTAGCAGGGAAGAGTTATTTAGTTTTATAGAACAGAATTTTAATAATAATAGGCTTCCAATTAGCAATCAGACTATTGATTCGATTCTAGATAAATCAGAATGCCAACCTCACTTCACACAATATTTTGCCTCCGTAGTGTTTGATCTTATAAATGCCGGATACAAGCAACAGGATGAAGATTTCACTCAACTGTGGATGGAAAAGATCCTCATTCCACAATCAGATGTATTTCAGGATATCTATGATCAGCTGACCAATTCCCAGAGGGCAGCACTGCAAGCAATTGGTAAACGGAAAGATGCAGGTATATTTTCAGAATCAGTAAAGATCCTGTATAATCTTCCCGTAAGCTCGTCTCTAAATGAAGTTCTGAAGGCTTTGCAGAAGAAAGGACTCGTATATAAAGCAGCGGATAGTTATAAAATCACTAATCCCGTTTTCAAAGCATGGCTATTGAGATTGGAGTGATGAAGAATGAAGGCAAATGGCAGTTAATTGGAATATCGGAGAAAATCGGTTGAGGATGTTTGTTTCTTCGGGGGTAGTGTTGCTCGGCTAGCGCCTCGCATGTCCTTTTTATTCCTCATCTCTTACAAAAGCAAGCCTTCTCGCACTATGGCTAAACTAATTACTCCAGGTCAATTCCAAATTGAGCAAAAGAACCAGCAAAATACAAGGGTAAAAACACGATAGATTCTTCCTTTAAGATTCCTAATGGACCCGAATGAAAGACAATAGAAAATGGCGGATTATACTGTTTTCTGAATAGATGGAGACTTCTAAGTTTCCCTGATGGGCCATCTTTTACCTCTACCGGAATAAACTTTCCTTCACGAAATTCCAGGAAGTCAATCTCGGCATTACTGTTTTTTGCCTCTCTGGCCCAATAGTATAGCTGCTTCTTGTATTGTGCTAGAAATTCTTGGCCTACAAACTGTTCTGCAAGCTGCCCCTTATAGATCGCCAATAAGTTGCTGTGGACAAATGCTTCATTGTACTCAAGACCAATCGAACGATTCATTAATCCAATATCAAGAAAAATACTCTTGAATTTTTTGTCTGATGCCTGGGCTTCGATAGGTAGCCCTGGACTACTTACTGCTTTTACTTTGCTTGCAATCCTCGCCAATTGAATACTTTCGAAAGCCTTTCTTATGGTAGGAATCGTGAAGTCTTTTGCTAATCCTGTATACTTTATTTGCATTCCAACCCGAGCAGCAACACTGTAGAAAACTGCCTTAAGACAGCTAATGTCTGTCCTTGGACGGTATTTATTAAAATCCAGTTGATATGTTTCTATTATTTCGTCCTGAACCTCTGTGGCTGATTTTATTGATTTCGTACTAACATATACATTGACACATTCGGGCATTCCTCCAACAAGCCAGAATACCCTGAGTTGTTCAATCAAGAATTCATGGGTGGCCTCAGAAGCTTCGACGATGGGGCTGTTACACAATTCGCTAGCTTTTGTGTATCCCAAGGCTAGCAGGAACTCAGAAAAGTTCATGGGTTGAATTTCCATAGTTTGAATCCGGCCCACCGGGAATGAGATTTCGCTAAAAACAAATTCCAGAAGTGAACCGGCTGCCACAATATGAAGATCTGGCATCTTTTCATAGAAATATCTCAGAGCGATAATGGCTCTGGGGCATGCCTGTACCTCGTCAAAAAACAGGAGTGTTTTCTTTTCTTTAATATCAATTCCTGTCCTTATTTCCAGTTCAGAACATATTTTCTTAGGATCTAAATCACCATCGAACAAGGATTGAAATCCAGAACTCTCTTCAAAATCTATCTTCAGAAAGTTATCAAAAACCTGTTTGCCTAATTCTTCTACCAGCCATGTTTTTCCAACTTGCCTTGCTCCTCTAAGCAATAAAGGTTTTCTTCTGGGTTTATTGACCCAATCTTTTATGTCCTTAAAAGCATACCTTTCCATGAAATTTAGTTATCCAATCCAAAAGTAGGCCATATAATTTAGTTATCCAAGGGTTAATTGCATAATTACATCTAGTTTTCCATACGAAATTATGGTTTAATGAATGTAATTCAGTTGATAGTTTCAGAAAGAATCCTCGAACATATACGCGTACCAAAAGAAAAACCCCCTGAAATCAATGCTTTCAGGGGTTTCTTAGCTTTATACGTTGAATTATTCACCGTAAATTAACTTCCCATCCAATAGTCTCACTCATATTCTAAGTTAATTATAGTACTTTAAGGTACATATTAGCCCATATTATCGTACACATAAGAGGGGGTTAAATCCCCTAAACAATGCTGTTAAACTCAAGAATATCAGTATTTTATTTTGTTGGAAGCACTTTATTCGGAACGCAGATAATCCTTAATAATAGTTCTGACGAACGAAGAGTTTTAATTAAAAACGATTTCAGTTATTCTGACACTGAATGAGACACTGCAAAAAAGAAAACCCCCTTAACATCAATGTGTTAAGGGGGCTCTTAGTAGACAAGAGGTTTGAAATATCTAACCTCGATTTGGTGAAGGATTTGGAGAGCGTTATACAATACCTTATCAATCAAGGTCAGTTTTCATGGGGATAATTCTGGACAATAATGGACATATTATCATTCTAATTGCACATTTGTCCAATATCGTATATCATAATACATTATGATACCCAGAGAAACAGCAGAAATTATCATCAAGTCAAGGAAGCAATTTCCTGTGATAACCTTAACTGGTCCCCGACAAAGTGGTAAAACCACTCTCCTTAGATCTATTTACAAAGACATACCATATGTTAGTCTCGAAGATATAGATATACGAAATGCTGCAATTAATGACCCTCGTGGATTTCTAAATAATTTTCCCAGAGGGGCAGTGCTGGATGAAGTTCAACGAACTCCAGAGCTTTTTTCATATTTACAGGGCATTGTCGATGAAAACAAGGAAATCCATTTCGCTTTATCCGGGTCAGAAAACTTTCTGTTACTTGAAAACATATCACAAAGCCTGGCAGGTCGGGCAGCGATTCTAAAACTACTGCCATTTAGCATGACAGAGCTGCAGAATGAAGGACTAATCCCTGACTCATACGAACAATTAATTTTTAAAGGAATGTATCCTGGCATCTACGACCGGGATATTGAACCAAAAATTTTCTACCCTTCTTATATCAGCACATATATTGAGAGAGATGTCAGACAAATCAAAAATATTGAGAATCTGAACCGCTTTTCTAATTTTCTTCAACTCTGTGCAGGCAGGGCAGGACAGATTGTCAACTTAAATTCTCTGGCAACAGATGCCGGGATTTCACCAAATACGGCAAAATCATGGCTATCCATTCTTGAAGCAAGCTATATTATCTTCTTTTTACAACCTTATTATAAGAACTACAATAAGAGGATAATCAAATCACCAAAATTATATTTCTATGATACAGGTCTGGCATGCTCATTACTAGGGATAAACGCTGCCGATCAAGTAAAAACATACCATTCGAAAGGAGCCCTTTTCGAGAACCTGATCATTACCGAACTCATAAAAAGCAGGCTCCATCAAGGCGTAAATCCCAGGTTTTACTTTTGGCAAAACAAAACAAAACAGGAAATTGACTTAATTATTGACAAGCCAGAAGGACCTGTTGCGGTTGAAATAAAATCTGGAATGACTATGAATGACAGTTATTTTACCAATTTGAAATATTGGCAAAAGATCACTGATGAAAAATCTGAACATTTAAATGTCATTTATGGTGGTGATACTGACCTAAAAACGTCGAAAGGAAATTATATTTCATGGTCAAGTTCACATATGCACAATATTTAAAAAA
>QMPQ01000272.1 GCA_003648635.1 Bacteroidota bacterium
GAAACCTGCTCTGAAGAAGGCACATGCTGGGCTGGACGAACTGTTTTATACGAAATTTACCAATGGCTTTGGTCCTGAGCAGGTGAAATATGCAGAAGTGGATAATAGTGAGGTGGTGGAGATAAACTACACCTCTGGTACCACCGGATTCAGTAAAGGGGTGGTGCTGTCGGCCAATAGTCTGGCCGGGAATGTGGACTTTGCCATGCGATCCATAGAATTGCATCCCGGGGAAAAAATGTTGGCCCTGCTGCCGCTTGCACACTGTTACGGCTGTGCCTTTGATTATCTGTTTCCCATGGCAGTGGGCGTGCATGTAACCATCCTGGGTAAACTGCCGGCCACACCGGTGATTATCAAGGCATTTTCTGAAATAAGACCCCACCTGATCCTCTTTGTGCCCATCTTCTTTGAAAAAATCTACAAGAAAAAGCTAATGCCTATTTTACAGAAGGGATCAATGAAAGTTCTGACCAAAATTCCGGGAGTGAAGGGCCTGATTTATGGGAAGATGAGGAAGTCGCTGATCGAAACCTTTGGAGGCCGCTTCCGGGAGGCGGTGCTGGGTGGTGCTGCACTTGGGGCCGAAGTGGAGGAATTCATGACCAGGATTAAGTTCCCATTTACCATTGGTTACGGGATGACCGAATGTGGACCCCTGATGTCCTATGAAGGGTTTGCCAACACAAGGAGAGGGTCCAGTGGGAAGATTCTTGATATTATGGAGCTGAAGATCGATTCTAAAGAGCCCTATTCAGTTCCCGGTGAGATTCTGGTGAAGGGGGAAAATCTGATGGAAGGATACTACAAAAATGAGGAGGCCACCAAAGCCACCATCGATGAAGAGGGCTGGCTCCATACGGGTGACCTGGGTATAAGCGATGAGGATGGATTTATCTATATAAAGGGAAGAAGCAAGAGTATGTTGCTGGGCTCATCGGGACAGAATATCTACCCCGAAGAGATCGAGGCCAAACTATGCAACTTACCCTATGTGGCCGAGGCGGTTGTATTGATGAACAGCAACCACAAGCTGGAGGCCCTGGTCTATCCGGATCTTGACCAGGCAAAAGCAGACAAGGTGGAGTCGGAGCTTGAGACCAAAATGGAGGAGAACAGGAAGGAATTCAACAACCATGCAGCGGCTTACGAAACCCTTCTAAAGATTCATATCCACGAGACGGAGTTCGAAAAGACCCCCAAACGAAGCATTAAACGTTTCCTTTACAAACTGGAGGATTAGAGCCCCTTTATAGCGAGTTGCCCTTATATACCCTTGACATTGCAGGGGGTACCAGGAATCCGGAATAATTGAGTTTGTCGCCCCAGGTGGTGGAGCTTACACTGGCATCTGCCCGACCATTGGGAGATGCAGTCATTCGAACGTCGTAGCTACCCACTGGAGTCCTCAGGTAATAAGAGATGCTATAGCTGCCGTTCTTCTCATTTTTTGTGTACTTGTATTCGGAGATGGACCCTTCGACGGTAACTCCTCCTACACCGTTGGCTCCAATATAGGAATTTGATCCCACCTGGATCACCCCGGTTATAGAGTCTGACGCGATAAAATTCAGGTTGGCAGACACTTGAACTGAATTGCCGCGCTTGTCTCTTAAAGTATTGGCCTCCAATACAAATCGCTGGTAATGTACCATCACCTCTACAATTTGGGCTTTTTGAGCAGCTTCCTCAGCTTGTTGCTCTTTTTTCAGCTCTTTGTCAAGTTGTTTCTGCTCCTTCTTACTGAGCTCCTGTGTGAATGCAGGAAGTGTCAACAGCACTGCAAAAACGAATACAATAACTCTTTTCATATTTTGAATATTAAATAAATTTCTTTCAATATCTTACATACATAAACAGCTATCACCTAATTTTGTTTTAATGACTCTTAGCAAGCATAAAATATTTTCTTTGAAAAGTAGACTCTCGCTCTGCATGGTATTTGTTTTAATTTTTCCGACAATACTAAAGGCGCAGGACACAATAGTACCAGCGTATAATAACATTGTAAAAGTTAATACTGCTGCACTGCTGGTAAAGAATGTCTCTGTACTATATGAAAGAAAGCTGAATCAACATTGGACAGTGCTGGCTGGAGCAGGCTACAGATGGGGTGGAAATGTCCCTAAAGTCCTTGGACTGGGTGGAGTGATTGTAAGCAGCGAATCAGCTAGAATCAATGGCTTCTCCTTCACTCCTGAAGTCAGGTATTATTTCAATTTCTGTGAATGTGGTGGATCTCCTTCCGGATTTTATGCTGGTCTCTATGGAAGGTATACAAAGTATAGGGGGAGCCTGAACTTCCATTTTTGGAATGGAAGTGAATTTAAAGAAGCACTGGTGGCTTCCAATTTACGTGAACTTGGAGCAGGACTGCAGCTTGGATATCAGTTTGTTTTTAAGCAACGTTGGACCGTAGATATCATGTTTGCTGGTCCCCGCCTGTCTACTTACAAACTCAGTGGAAACCTTGATTCTGAGGATATGGAAGCGCTGATTTCCATCATCGAGGAGGAGATCAACAAGAAGCTTGATTGGTTGGGCATGGATCCCATTTCCATAGATCCATCTACAGAATTTGAGACCAATTTCGGATTTAGAAATTTCCGTTATGCCATCGGATTTGGAATCCTTTTCTAATAATCAAGTAGCTTCTTATAGAGGATCTCGTTTTCACTATCAAACAGCACAAAGGTGATTTCGATCACGCTTCCGTGTTTGGTCAGGAATTCCTGTACAGTTGAAATGGCAATTTCAGCTGCCTGTGCCTTGGGGAAACCATATACACCGGTTGAGATGTTGGGAAAGGCAATTGATGTGAGTTGCTTATTAAGAGCAAGTTCCAGGCAATTTGTATAGCACTGTTTCAGAAGCTCTTTTTCCCTGTATTTCCCTCCATGCCAAACCGGACCTACCGTATGGATCACAAAGGAGGCAGGAAGCTGGAAACCGGGTGTTATTTTTGCCTCACCGGTTTCACATCCTTTCAGAATGCGACAGGCCTCCAGTAGCTCCAGACCCGCTGCCCGATGTATGGCACCATCCACTCCACCTCCACCCAGAAGTGTGCTGTTGGCAGCATTCACAATGGCATCAAGCTTTAATTTTGTGATGTCCCCCCGGAAGAGAGTAATCGCTGAATCCATAGGTTTACATTCCCCTGACCGAGGCACCAAGCTCCTTTTCAAATGCACTGGCAATGCGCAGCATGGCTTTATCGATCTGTTTATCAGTAAGGGTCTTATCTTCATCCAGAAGGGTAAAAGTCAGGGCGTAAGATTTTTTCCCTTTCTCTATTTTATCCCCTTCATAAACATCAAAGAGAGCCACCTTCTTCAATAGCTTCTTTTCGGCTTTCAAAGCCAGGGTCCTTAGTGCTTCAAAGGTTACAGAGCGGTCCAGCATCAGGGAAAAGTCACGTGTTACCACCTGGAACCTTGGGAGCGGTTTAAACAGGATCCTGTGTCCGGCAAGCACTTTCAGGACCAGGTCCCAGTTGAATTCAGCGGCAAATACGGTCTGCTTAATATCGAACTGCTTCACTTTTTGCTGGGCGACTCTTCCAAATTCCACTAAGGGGGTGTTGTTTTGGAGGTATATCAGAGCTTCAGCAAAATTGGGATTTTCCGAACCGGCACATTCCAGGTCCAGGAGGTCGATACCCAGCTTAATCAATACCATCTCCACATAGGTCTTCAATTGCTGAAAAGAAGCTTCTACGGGTTTTTGAATCCAGTTGCCCTGTTGCACATTCCCACTCAGGTAAATGCCCATATGGAAGGCTTCCTTGTATTTCTCCAGGGGATTGTCTCCTTTTTTCTCAGCTCTATGAAAGTAGCAGTTTCCAAACTCATATAACTTCAGGTCATTCTGCTTCCGGTTGATGTTATAGGCAATGGCCTCCAGTCCCCCGAACAACAGGTTTTGACGCATCAGGGCCAGGTCCTGACTCAGTGGATTGCTTAGTCTGACAGCAAGGTGGTCCATCTCATCTGCATCGTAATAGGATGCCGGGGTCAGTGAGTTTGATTTCATCTCAAAGAATCCATTGGAGGATAAGAGGTCCGAGCACATATTGACTACCTGCTCCTTATCGGGTTTGCTGGTGGAGGAGAGGGTAGAGCGCAGTCCGTTGGTGATCTCCACCCGGTTGAATCCATAAATACGGAGGATCTCTTCGATCACATCGGCCTCCCGCTGAACATCTACGCGGTATGGGGGGACACGTAGGATCATTCCCTGCTCATCTTCTTCTTCCACCCGGATTTCCAGTGATTCCAGAATGGAACGGATGGTGCCGGGATCCAGATGATTCCCGATCAGGCGGTCCACATGAGCAAATGAGATCTCAACCCGGAAGTCTTCCACCGGTTC
>QMPQ01000273.1 GCA_003648635.1 Bacteroidota bacterium
AAGCAGGGCATAAGTTTCATTGTAAATAAGCTTAACATCTGTCCCCTCCAAATATTGTTGGTAGATAGAAGAATCAATGGATGGTGCCCCTGCCACTACGAATTGATAGTCCGGGTGCTCCCCGGCCAGGGTGAGCATGGAGGGTAGTGTGGTCTCAATCTCCTTGACTCTTGAGCCTGCAAGAAGCGCCACCAGGGGTCTGTTGCCAAAGCCTTGTTTCATGCGCCATGCCTCTGCTCCCTCAAACTGCTCCCTGAATCCGGCAACCTGGTCCACCAGTGGATTTCCAAAGTACTCCACTTCCATATTGAATTTTTTAAAGAAATCCACCTCAAAGGGAAGTATGGCAAAAAGTCGATTCACATATTTTTTTAGGGACTTCACCCTTCGTTGTTTCCAGGCCCACACTTTGGGTGAGATATAATAAAATACCCTGACCCCATGTTCCGAAGCAAAACTGGCCATCCGCATATTAAAACCAGGATAGTCCACAGGAATGAGCACATCCGGCTTCCATTCCAGGATCTTGCTCTTGATAAGACGCATGTTCCGGAATATCTTACCCAGGTGAAACAGCACATCCAGAAACATATAACTGGTCTCCCGATAATGCATCACCATTCCATCGGCCACCCCCTGCATCAGGTCTCCCCCCATGTAGCAAAATTCTGCCTGTGGATCAGCCACAAGAAGCTCTTTCATCAGGTTCGATGCATGAAGATCGCCAGAGGCTTCACCTGCTATTAGAAAATACTTCATCCTTTCCTCAGACAATTTTGAGTATCAGCATTACAAATGCCAGCAAGAAGGTAGCAAAAATAACACCCCTGGCCGAGAAATTTCGTTTGGTCCATATAAAAAGAAAAAATAGCAAGAGATTGGGAATGGCAGTGAGACTCACCACCTTGGATAGCATGTCCATTTGCTGGAAATGCTGCAGGAAATCTACAAAACCACGATCACTCTTTACGATCCAGAAACCCACCAGGGTCAGCGCGGGAAGTATGAGTGCAGGAATCAGCCCGGTGAGTAAGGTGTCGAATTTCTTTTCACTCATGCTTTCCTGTTTGTGCAGACTCCAGGGATTTCATTCTCTCCAGTGCCCCATAGGCGGTCAGATCGGTATTAATAGGAACAAGCGATACAAAACCGTTTTTAAGGGCCCATTCATCGGTTCCAGTGCCCCCATTCTCAGGCTCCCTGTTGTGGAAAAACCCGGTAAGCCAGTAGTATTCCGTCCCATTGGGATCGGTTCTCTTTTCAAACTCTTCTTTCCAGTAGCCATTGGCCTGACTGCAAATCTTGATACCCTTGATTTGCTCAGAAGGGATTGCAGGAATATTCACATTCAGACAGATTCCATCTGGCAGGCCCTTCTCCAACACATGCCGACTTACCTCTTCAACATAAATGGCAGATGCAGTGAAGTCGGCATCCGGATCAAAGCTGAGCAGGGAAAACCCGATTGATGGAATGTGGTTCACAGCACCCTCCATGGCTGCAGCCATGGTGCCGGAATAGAGCACACTCGATGATGAGTTTGAACCATGATTGATCCCTGAAAGCAACAAATCTGGTTTGCGTTCACTTAGACTGTTAAAGACAAGCTTTACCCCGTCAACAGGTGTGCCGTTGCATACATACCTGGTGAGACCGGGCTCTTTAGAAATTAGTTTGACCCGCAGAGGTACCTTGATGGTGATGGCATGTGACATCCCCGACATTGGTTCGTGGGAAGAGATGGCTACCACATCTCCAAATTTCCGGGCTACGCTAATAAGTGCATTCATGCCACCGGCATACATGCCATCGTCGTTGGTAACCAGTATCAAAGGGTTTTGATTCATCCTATCTTTATAAGCTTACAAAAATATCTAAAATACATGAGAACCAGGTTTTTTATTTTTAATTTCATGCAGTGAACAATTTTGCCCTATCCTATGTTCTTGAAAAGACTTAGTCCAGGACCTAAATAAATGCATATATCAATGAGAAAAATAGTACTAGCAGCAGTTCTTGCCCTGATGGCCTCCTCAGCATTCTCTCAGAATCTGGCCGATCTTTTTGAGCAAAACAAACAATCGGTGGTTACCATCTATGTGAAAGAAAGCCTGAATTCAGGAGCAGGCGATCCACGTACATTCGTCTCCAATGAAGGGCTTGGCTCCGGTGTTCTAATACGAGATGATATAATTCTTACTGCTTCCCATGTGGTGGCCAATGCCGACCAGATCATGGTTCAGTTTTATGATGGTGAAGCCTTGGAGGCTACTACTACCCGGATATCGCGTATGGCCGATGTGGCAGTGATTACCCTGAAAAAGCCCCCGTCCAATCCGCAAATTGCGACCCTGGGCAATTCAGATGATGTAAGGATCGGCGATGAAGTATTCGTGGTTGGCGCCCCCATGGGCCTTCCCTATTCCCTGTCGCGAGGTGTTATAAGTGGAAGACATGCCGAAAATAATCTTGCCAATGATGGCAAATCACTGGAATTTTTCCAGACCGATGCTGCCATCAATACCGGAAATTCGGGTGGCCCAATGTTTAACTATAAGGGAGAAGTAATTGGTATTGTAAGTTCCATCCTGACCCGCTCTGGCGGATTTGAAGGGATTGGATTCGCAGCCACTTCCAATGTGTCCAGAGCGCTGTTAACTGAAAGAGGTAGCAGGTATTTTGGGGTTGAATCGTTGTTGCTATCCAGCGAAATGGCACGAGTTCTTAATGTTCCCCAGGGATCGGGATGGCTTATCCAACACGTGGTCCGCAACAGTCCAGCCGGCAGGTTAGGACTTCAGGGTGGCTTCAGAACAGCCGTTATTGATGAAGAGGAGGTTCTGCTTGGTGGAGATATTATCCTGGCGGTGGACCATATCGTAATCAAGGATGAAGATAGTATCTACAAAATCTGGGAATACTTCAATTCTAATCTATCCACAGTTACTTACAACCTTAAAGTGCTCCGTGGTGGTAAAATCATGGATTTTCGCTGGGTATCGGCCTCATTTGAGCCGACCAGGCAATGAGCCCGGTCACCAAAGTGCTGCCTCCCGGCTCTGTGGACGATAGAGAGCTGACTTATGTGGTTATGGGAGCCCGGTACCTTGGTGAATGGATTTTTGTCAGGCACCGGGAAAGGCAAACCTGGGAACTGCCGGCCGGACACATCGAAGCGGGTGAAGGGCCCGACAGAGCAGCTGTCAGGGAGTTGTATGAAGAGGCAGGAGTTGTGAATTCAACGCTATCCATTGTTTCTGACTACAGCGTCACGCTTGACAAGAAGCTTGCTAAGGGAAGACTATACTACGCAGAAGTGAAAGAGCTGGAGCCGCTCCCTGATCACGAAATTGAAGAGATAAAATTCTCCAGCGAGCTCCCCTCCCACCTCACCTATCCCGAAGTCCAAACCCTGCTTTTTTCACTTTTAACTCTGCACTAAAAGCACTACTTTTGCAGCTCATATTATGAAGCAGCAATGAAAATTTCCTATAATTGGCTCAAACAATATATTGCTACCGACCTGAGCCCCCAAGAGGTCAGCGAAATTCTTACCAATACCGGACTGGAGGTAGAAGGACTGGAAGAGGTGCAGTCGGTTAAAGGCGGACTGGAAGGAGTGGTTATCGGAGAGGTCCTCAGCTGTGACTTACACCCCGATGCGGATAAGCTTACTGTATGTACTGTGAACCTGGGAGAGGGTGAGCCGGTACAGATTGTCTGTGGAGCTCCCAATGTAGCAGCCGGACAAAAGGTCCCGGTAGCCACCGTAGGCACCACCCTCTGGCCCGACGAAAAGGGATTTACCATCAAAAAGGCGAAAATCCGCGGTGCACAATCCATGGGGATGATCTGTGCCGAAGATGAACTGGGTCTTGGTAGCTCCCACGATGGAATCATGGTTCTGGACCCGGAAGCCATACCAGGTACACCAGCCGCCGACTATTTTCAGGTAGAAAACGATTATGTATTTGAGATCGGTCTGACTCCCAACCGGATTGATGGGGCCTCTCACCTTGGTGTGGCCAGGGACCTGGCTGCCTTCCTGAGGCAATCGGGCAAGGTGGAGCTTTCGAAACCATCTGTGGAGGCCTTCAAGAGCGATAACAACAAGCTGTTTATCCCTGTTGAAATTAAGGAGAAGGCCGGATGCAAGCGATATTCAGGACTTACCCTTCAGGATATTAAAGTAGCAGAGAGCCCTACGTGGTTGCAAAACCGTCTGAGGGCCATTGGCCAAACCCCCATCAACAATGTGGTGGATATCACCAATTTTGTACTACATGAAACAGGACAGCCCGTTCATGCATTTGATGCAGCGCATATCGCCGGAAATAAAGTGATTGTG
>QMPQ01000274.1 GCA_003648635.1 Bacteroidota bacterium
CGCTTCACGGGGGGCAGACGGCAAGACTGTTTGGCAGGGAGGAACCGCGAAGCAGCTGCCAGTGGGGCTTCGCTTTATAGAAGAGACAGAACACTACATTAAAATTAGCGTTCAGCCGGCGGATGGAAATTGAGCGTCACGTATTAAATCAACGAGAGCAGAATAAAATGAAGAGAGCATGTTTTATTTTGGCGGCTGTGGCGGCCTATGCCATAGGGGCGGAAGGTACACTTCGACTCGACGAGGTGGAAGTGAGCATGCATATGGTACTTCCCGTCGAATCCGAAGGAAGGTATTACATCACTGGGACCACTGACCTTGCCAATGTTTGGGAGGGAAAAACGGATGGGTTTCATGTTTACTCCAGCAGGGACCTGGAGACCTGGGACCGGAAGCTGGCATGGGCACCTCCCCCTGGAAGTGAGTGGAACAGCCGTGCCTGGGGTGCTATAATTCTTCCCCTGAAGGATAAATACATCATGATGGGTGCCGTTTATTCTTCCCAAAGAAAGAAACATGGTATACTGACCATGGAGGCATATAAGCCGGGAGGCCCCTACAAACTCAGGTCTGAGGAGCCCCTTATGGAAGGTATTGATCCGCAGGTAGTCTATGGGAAAGATGGAACACCCTGGCTGGTAACGGGAGGAAGGGATGCCATCATGGCTGCCCCCCTTTCCGATGACCTGCTTCATACCCTCGCGGAGCCGGATACCATTTTACATGCCTCTCAGGTTCCTGGGGCAGAACCTGCTGCTGATGGGGGATGGTTCCACGATGCCCCGGTTTTTCACCGCCTTCGCAATGGTGAACTGGTGATGCTCTTCAGTGCAAATTTTATTTTTCCGGATGGGATCGCCTTCGCTACCTTCAAACTGAAGTCGAAAACAGGTGAACTCTCAGGCCCCTGGATCCCGGAAGGGGTATTCCTTCCCAGGCAGCACGGGGCCTCCTTCTGGAGAAGGTTTGACGGGGAACTGATGCTGACAGTCAAGCCTGCCGGGGTATCAATTGAGCGCGGCCACCCGGAGTTCATCCTCCTGAAGGAAACACGGGATGATGTATTCCTGCATCCGGACAAAAGCACCGAGGTGCCGAACAGCGCTACGGAGTAGATAAATACTTTAAACGCTATTTTGACAGGACTCAGCTCTATTACACAGTGAAAGATCCCATGGACAAGGTTAATCTTGTGAACAATCCGGAGTATAAACCTGTAGCTGAAAAATTGCGTGAAGAGCTGACAGGCAAGATTCAAACCCTCAAAAAACAGCAGATATTGAGCCCGGAAGAATACAGTATGCAGATTTCAGGTATAGCTTATTCCGAAGGCAGTGGTGCAACAGGGGCATTGAAAGGAAGACCTGTTGATGTGCTCGGGCAAACGCAATTAACTTTTTCTTCGTCCTCAACAGGAAAGCTTATAATTGTTCCGGAGGAGTGGGAGGAGTTTAAAGCCAAAGGCAAAAAAGAGCTTGCCACACGTGCCCCCGTGACTTACAAAATTACGGAATCCAGGATTGATGTCCTGTCACCCACCGTGGTGAACCACCACTTCATTTACAACAGGAAAACAGTACTGGCCGAAGACATGTCCTTTCAGAATCCTGTTGCATGTACATGGACCTATGTCCTTGAGGAGGATGCATGGAAGATCCGGAATGTGCATATTTCATATCCCCCGGAGCGTTTCCGTGCGGTTGAAGGTGATACGCTCTTCCTGGCCTTCCTTGATGTAAAAGCAGAAAGCAAAGAGGAGTTTGAACGGCTCACTCATGAAATGCTCTTTGACAGGATTTCCGAGGCCGACCAACAGGCCGAATGAAGACGGAACATTTACATACCTGGTTATGTTCGATCCTTCGTACTCTGGTAAATACGACTTCACAACCTCGAATCTTTACTCAAAGATCTACGGAGAGGAAAAGGGGAAAGAACTGGATGCTCAGTTAGCTGAGACGCTGGCCGGGGATCAAAAAAGCTATACCATGATCCAGTCGAAGAAATAAAAAAGGCAAGAGACATCTCACGCTCCGACTATTCCTTCTTTTTTGTCCTCACAAGTACCAGGGCAAAAATAGAGACCAGTGAAGCTGCGAAGTCACAAAAAGCGCATATGAACATGCCGATGGAGACAAAACGCACATCGTCCAGGAAGGCAAAAGCACCATCCAAAATCGCAAAGCCAAGAAAAAAGAAACCCACTGCTGAAAGAATGTAGGCTTCATTACGGATAATACGACTGCGTCTCCTTAGCCTGATACCAAACCAGTAAGCTAAAAACAGATGTAAAACCGCCCCTACTAAGGCTCCACTGGCAGCTTGTAGTGGGAGCGAACCGGGGGATTTATCCATAAGAATGGCCGGTATAACGGCAATCAGTGATACAGCGGACAGGAGGAAAAGTACAGCGACTCTGGTGAAGAATTTCCTTTGAATTTCAAATTTATCCATGATGAATTTCTCGACAGGTTCTTTCATACAATTTATGCCATTTCAAAGAGAAAGTCAATGACGGCCTAAAGTGCGGAATCCAGAATTAATGTCCATCGACCCTCTTCAGGTTGGTTTTGTAAACGGGCAAATTGGGATCACCGCTCTGCTGACCCAGCTTGACTGCCTTCGCATAGTTTTTTGCGGCCTCTTCACCTTCACCATTGTTTTCATATGCTTCACCAAGGCTGTCATACACATTGGCCGATCCGGGGTAGCGTTCCGCGTTCTGCTTGAAGACGGTGATGGCACTTTCATAATCCCCAGCCTGCAGATATCTGTATCCCAGGGCATTGATCACCAGTTCAGGTGTTGCTATTTCAATTCCGTATTTTTCCGACACATTCCTGTAATGCTCGTCTATGCCATCCAGATCACCCTGCATCATTTCGGGAGGCAATCTCCATTCCGAAAAGATGAATTTCAGGCCACTGAAAACAGTTAGATAAGGAGTGGTACCATGGTTTTCTTCCGGCATCTTCACGTACTTAAATTCTACACTCTCACCCGCCTTCTCCTGCATGATGGAGGCGTATTTCTCCAGGGTTTCGAAATACGGATCTTCATTGCCAACTGTCATATAGAAAAACTTTGTGTCGCTAAACGGCATAAGCTTTTCAGAGGATTCGTTCACAACGAGATTGTCGGCATACATGAGGTAGGGACTTACTGCCAGGTAGGCGTCGAACAGGTCGGGTTCGGCAAGAAGGGTATAAGCAATAAAAGTGCCCCCGAATGAATGTCCCAGAAGAATATTGAAGCCTGCGGTCCGGTAACTCTCATCCATGTATGGGACCAGCTCTTCAGACAGGAATCCCAGGAATTTCTCTGCCCCTCCCGATGTGGGAATATTTTCCACATGAACAGGAGAAAAGTCCCTGGACCTGTCAATATTGTGTATGGCCACCAGGATGATATCAGGTACGATCCCTCGGCCGGACAGGTAGTCGGCAGCTCCACTGGCATGTTGCAGGTGGGTTCCCCCATCCAGGAGGTAGAGCACAGGGTAGCTTGCTTTTGAATTGTTGTAACCATCCGGCAGGTAAATACTTATTCTCCTGTCCTCTTCAAGGATATCAGAATTAATGACGCTTGTTTGGTTTCTGGAGAATGACTTCTCCTCCTGTGCCTGAACTGCCATATTTACAACAAGCAGATAGGCGGTTATTAAAATCAGTTGTTTTTTCATAGTCTTTAGATTATTTGATGCAACTTATGAAAAAAAGAATCCAGGAAGAAATGAAATAGACCAACAGCAGTGTAGAGATCACCAGTTACCTGGCAACAACTGTGAACTACAATAACCTGTCCAGTATTGGATACAAAAATGAAAATACATGAAGTAACATTACGAAAAGTTCATCAGGAACCAACTTTCCGGGACTCTGAGCGGAGTCGTAAATCCTGAAAAAAAAATGTATTTTCATGCCTAATTGCGTTCACACCAAATATGAAGGAATATGGCACAGTTAACAGAGAGTGAAGAGAATAAGGTCCGGCTATCGGTGCGGTCAGCCTTGAGTATTGCGTTTATAGGCCTGGTTTTTATACTGAGTTTCAATGTCATAAAACCCTTTCTTATTCCAGTATTCTGGGGCATCATCATATCTGTGGGTGTCTATCCTCTGCATGTGCGCTTAAGCAAATTCCTGGGGAAGCGGGCCAGAATGTCGGCGGTATTGATCACCCTGATTGGAGTGGCGGTAATCGTGGTGCCAGCTGTACTGTTTACTTCCACTGCCGTGAAAAATGTGTCACTCGCCGTGAAAGCCATTGAGGAAGATAACCTAACTGCTCCGCCTCCTGATGCTTCAGTAAGGGATTGGCC
>QMPQ01000275.1 GCA_003648635.1 Bacteroidota bacterium
GAGCTGTTCCAGGGACATGCCGAAATTTCAGTGTATACCGAGAAAGGATGTTTTCCTTCAGGCTCGGGATAATCATAAGAGAAATAATTAATCATCTCTTCGATTCTGACGGCATCCATGGGGGGCAGCTGTCCCATGTTAAGGAACCTGCGAACATTGGAGTAGGATGCCCTGTCCACATCAATGCTGAAGGTAGAAAGGGGATTGTGCAACACATCCTTAAACCCATTTTCATCAATGGCAGTATATCCTTCGGTATTGTGAGGGATATAGCCTGGCTCGGGTGCATAAGAAGGAGCAGCGTAGGTCTGGTAATGTGCCCTCTTATGGTATGATTTTGAGGATTCGCGTACTGGAACACCTGAGACTCTTCCCACCATGGGAGATGCCATATCATATTCCATGGATACCACATCTTCAAGAACCATATTTGAAGGTTGAAGAGTTACATTGATACGGTTGGAACGAGGAATTTTTACCTCCTCAGTCTCATATCCTATATAAGAGAAAACCAGGTATTTTGCTTCAAAGCTTACCTGGAGCTGGTAGGCGCCATTAAGATCTGTAAGGGTTCCATTGCTGGTTCCTTTAACAACTATGGTGACTCCCGCCATCGGGATTCCGGCTTCATCGCTTACGGTTCCGCTGATCAAACGAGCTTGATCGGGGGCCATAGAAAAAGCCGAGAGAAAAAGTACTGTTAGTATTGAAATGATTGCTTTCATGATTTCCTGTTTTTTGTTTGACTTCACCCTTAGGATGCAGCCTTCTTCCCAATTCCATAAAAACTTTTACATTTTTTCTTAATTTTAGCTATCCCCATTCCCGGCATATGCTCGAAATCAGCGGAAAAAATCCAAACAGTAGTGATGAGGAATTGCTCCGGCTCTTCGATCGAAACGGGAGTTTAGATACTCTGGGAGAGCTATACTCCCGCTACATGCACCTGGTATATGGAGTATCACTTAAATACCTGGGTTCGCGCGAAGAGGCCAAAGATATCGTGATGCAAATCTTCGAAAAGCTGGTTACTGATCTTCCGGCGCAGGAGGTCCGGAACTTTAAAAGCTGGTTGTATGTACTCACCAAAAACCACTGCCTGATGCAGATCCGTTCCCAAAAAAGTGCAGATGGAAGAATGGAAGGATATAAAATTGAGCAGGAATTTATGGAATCTGAGCAGGAATTGCATCCAATAGATAAAGAGGATCATTCTGTGGAGGAAGCTCTGAAGCAATGTATAGAACAGTTAAAGATTGAACAGAAGCAGTGTATTGAATTGTTCTACTACCAGAAACTCTGTTACCAGGAGATCGCAGAACAGCTAGGAATGAATGAGAAAAAGGTGAAAAGCTATCTGCAGAATGGCAAGCGCAATTTGAAAATTTGTCTGGAAAGAAAAGATGTCAGCTAAAAAGAAACATAGAACCACCAATGAGTACCTGAAGTACTTGAAAGGAGAGCTCTCCTCTGAGGAGCGCTATTCCTTTGAGAGGGATCTGGAGGCTGATCCTTTTGAGAAGGAGGCCATGGAAGGTATGGAGAAACATCCTGCGGGGGAAGTTGAAGAGGACTTTCTCTCATTGCATGCCACACTCCAAAAAAGGCTAAGGAGAAGGAGAAGGCGTACTCTCTATAGCGTAGCTGCTTCAATTGCTTCACTATTGATTGTTGGAACAGTCTTCCTTAATATTTATAATATCAATCCGAAATCCTCTCAAGAATCTATTCCAAACGACGAAACAGTTCCAGAGGCAGCTCTCGTACAGGAACAAACACAGGGCGTAAAAGAAACTCCAATCTCTGAAAGAGATCAGGTCAGTGACTCTTATCTGGCCTATGATGAAGATGAGCTCCCAAAAGATAAACGAGTCCGGGAGGAAGTACCGGCTCAAAAAGAGATAGTTATTCAGGAGGAGATGGCCATGCGGGCTGCCGAGGCGGTGAGTCCCGAGGCAGTAAGTGCCGAGGTGGTGAGTGAAGAAGAGGTGAGCGACGTAGTAGTGAGTGACGAAGTTGTAAGCAATGAAGCCATAAGTGGTGTGGCCCGGGCTCCTGCTCCGGTGAGCGATCAAGTTGTAGCCATGGAAGCTCAGCCTAAAAGATCGCAAAAGAAGAGCAGAACCCAGGAAGCACCTTCACTCTACATCACTGGTAAGGTGACTGGTAAGGTGAGTGGCATTGTGGTTTCTTCCGAGGACATGGAACCTCTCCCCGGGGCATCCATCATGGTTAAGGGAAGCGATTCAGGCATGGTTGCTGATATGACTGGCCGATTTGCCTTTGTAGCTGACCAGGAGGAATATACAACTGTCATTGCCAGTTACGTGGGAATGAAAACAGGAGAGTATCAACTGGCCGGAGACACAGAAAACCAGGTGGTGATGCAGCCCGATATGGCCACGCTAAATGAGCTTGTATTGATTGGCTACGATGCAGATAAAGAGACTTATGCTACCGGTGCTGTTCAGACGGTTAAACTTGATAAAGAAGTATCTGTATATAGTGGGGCTGAGCCTGAAGGGGGACTCGAAGCCTATAAGATGTACATAGAGGAGCAAATCCGGTTCCCTGTCGGATACACTAATAGCAAGCGGGAAGTTGTGGTCCTGAAATTCAATGTTGCATTGGACGGATCCATCTCCCAAATTCTTACCCTTCGTTCACCGGGTGATCCATATACTGAAGAAGCCATCAGGTTGTTGAATGAAGGTCCATCCTGGAACCCGGCAAAGGACGAAAACGGTGCCACTGACGATGTGGTCCGCATGCGTATTGTATTTAAAAGATAGTAAAACACTTCAATAATTGATATCTTTATATACTTCCAAAACCTAAGACTTATGAAAAAATTAGTTGCAATGGCCGCTCTGATGGCCATAATGGGATTCTGTTTTGCACAGGATCAGTACATCTATGAAGAGATGGGGTACACCTCCCTCTTTAATGGGGAAGACCTTAGTGGCTGGACTGTTCCCGAAGGAGACAATGGACACTGGTCAGTCATTGACGGGGTCATCGATTACGATGCGCAATCCGAAGCAAAGGAGAGCAAAGACCTTTGGAGTGAGAAGGAGTACCACAACTTTGTACTTCATATTGAATGGCGTTTCAAAGGCTATGGCGATCACCTTTTCCCGCTTCCTACCATACTGCCAGACGGTAGTTATATGAAGGATGCTGAGGGAAAGATTGTGGAACCCTTAGGTCACAATTCCGATTCAGGAATCCTGTTGAAAGGCGTGGGACAGAGCAACCTGTGGTGCTGGTCAGTGGGCTCAGGTGAACTGTGGAGTATTAGAAACAACCAGGAGCTGGCTCCCGAAGTGCGGGCCGCAGCTGTTCCTCTTGAAAATATGGATAAGCCGGTGGGGCAATGGAATGCCTTTGATATTATGGTTCAGGGCGAACGAATCACTATCGTGAACAATGGCGTGGTGGTGATCCATGATGCAAGCTATCCGGGACTTGATGTATCAGGTCGCATTGGACTGCAGCACCATGGTGGTGTGAATCCTGAGACCGGAAAATTGCGGGGTGGATCCAGCCTGGTGCAGTTCCGCAACATCTGGATCCAAGAGCTCTGATTCTTTGGGCCTGATTCTTTGGACCTGATTCTTCGGGCCTGATCCTTTGCCTCAATTCCGCACTAGATCGTCTTACTGGATTTCTGCTTTCTAGCGAACCACAGGAAACTCTGTAATCCGCAGGGTGGAGCATCCATAAGGGATCAGAGTGATCTCCCGGGGCGGATCGTCCATAAGATGTTTCAGGGGCAAACTATGGGGCAAAGGCCCCGCCATCTCCCGGTTAAGCTTCCAATCGGGAATAATCCTGCCTTTGGTACGCAGTGCCACCGGTGCATTTTCAAGTGTCCAGGGATAGATTTGGCCTTCCTGCTGATCTGCATCTGAATCTCCTTCTTCGCCATTGGTGACAAATTCAAAACCTGTCTCCGGATCCAGAACAGCCGCTTCAAGCAGCCCAATGTTCCAGGGATCCAGCGGACGAACCTCGTTGAAATCACCCCAGATGTCATCACTTTCAACCGCGCTCCACTCCTCCCTGATCTTCAAGGCATAGACCAGTGGTCCGCGCTCCACAGAAACCGAATTCTCAACCCACCTGTTCAGAGATACCTTCATGGGCAGCTGGAGCTCGACCAGGTCCCCTTCCTGCCAGGTACGGTCCAGTACCACCATCCCCTCCTCCACTTCGAAAGAAGCCTTCTCCCCGTTGATTTTCAATTCAGGATTACTGCACCACCCGGGAATCCTTAGATGCAGGGAAAAGCTTACCGGATTCTTTGAAGAGATA
>QMPQ01000276.1 GCA_003648635.1 Bacteroidota bacterium
AATCTACAAGTCGGTTTATCTTTGCCGCCGCTGGGAGGAAAATTCAGATGCCTCGCTTTCTGTTGAGGCGCAGAACAAACACAACACATACAAAGATCGTCTGCGGACCTTCGAGTTGAATGCAAGGATCAAATTGAACCACAAGAAAGGATGACCATACAGGAGAAAGCAAACGCACTTTTCAAGGATCAGCTCAGCAGCTGGCCCCTGCTGGGAACCAATTGGGAGAAGCTGGGAGAGGCGAAGATAAAAGAGTTTGATTTTGATGGTTTTTCCATCCGGGTGCAGTGTAATCCCAAACGCATTGTATCCTCAGCAGCAAAAGTAGACAGGGTGTCCATCGAGAAAAGGCCTTGTTTTCTCTGTACGGAGCACCGTCCCCCGGAGGAGCTTAATGTCTGGTTTGGTGATGATTACGAGATTCTTTGCAATCCATTTCCCATTTTCAGTGAGCATTTTACCATTGCCAGTGCTAACCATAGCCCTCAGGTGATTGAATCGGAATTTGGACAATTTCTGGAGCTGAGCAAGGCATTGCCCGATCTGGCCCTCTTTTATAATGCACCCAACTGCGGTGCATCTGCACCCGATCACATGCATTTCCAGGCCGGCAACAGGGGATTTATGCCCATTGAAGATGAAATCGACGGTTTGAAGGCAAATTATGGGCAGGTACTTAAGGAGGATTCCGGGACAGTGCTTACTGCTGTTGCAGACGGATTGCGGAGGTTTTATGTGATGGAGTCCGATTCAAAAGAGAAAATGGAGGAGTTTGCAGCCGGAGCATTTCACATAATCAGGGAGCTGCAGAATGGGGCAGAGCCCATGATCAATATGCTTTCCTATTTCAAGGAGGGCTGGAAGGTATTTCTCTTTCCAAGAGATAAACACCGTCCGTGGCAGTATTTTGAGGAGGGAGAAAAGAATATCTTGTTAAGTCCGGCCTCAGTCGATATGGGGGGTACCCTGATCATCCCGCTGGAGAAGGATTTTCTGAAGATTTCCAGGGAGGATATTAAGGATATCTTTTCCCAGATTACTTTTTCAGCCGAACATTTTGGCCGCATGAATGAATATTTAAAGCATAACTAAGAATCCAATGATCAATAAAAGTGCTCCTGAGATAGAAGTGGGTATTATGAAATCGGGAAAGATCCGGTTCAAGCTCGATGGTAAGTTTCAAATAAGCTCTAAGGGCTCAGTGCTTGAAGGCGATGCCGAAGCAGAGATTATCGGTGATGCCATTTCAATCCTATGCAATGAGAAGCGAAGCAATTTTGTAGGGCCGCTTATCCTGGAGCCACTCGATCGGGTAGGAGCACGTTTTACCCTGCAGGATGTGGTGATAGGCATTGGCTTCCATTGGGAGCAAAAAGAGGAGCAGGAGTTCCAGGGTGCATTGAAGCTGATCATGGCTGAAAATGAGATCCAGGTGGTCAATGTGATCTCCGTGGAGGATTACCTGATATCTGTGATCTCCTCAGAAATGCGCGGCGATAGTTCACCTGAGCTGCTAAGGGCCCATACCATTATCTCCAGGAGTTGGCTGCTGGCGCAAATCGAGAAGCAGGATAATCTCGCAGATTCGGGAGAGGCTTATGAGCTGGAGCATAGCACGGAGGAGGAATATATCCGCTGGTACGACCGGGAGGATCATGACACGTTTCATGTGTGTGCAGATGATCATTGCCAGCGTTACCAGGGGACCACCCGCTCCCATAACCCGGAGGTAGTGAAGGCGGTAAATGAGACGGCCGGAGAGGTACTTGCCTTTGATGGAAGGATATGTGATGCCCGCTTCTCCAAATGCTGTGGAGGGGTTGTGGAGGAATTTCAGCACAATTGGGAACCGGTGTATCATCCCTATCTGAAACGTGTGGAGGATAATCCGGCTTCAGCCGGAGTTCAGAGTGGTGATCTGAAGGTAGAATCCAATGCAGTGGAATTTATAAAAGGATCGCCGGAAGCTTTCTGCAATACTACTGATGCAAGCCTGCTAAGACAGGTGCTGAACGATTACGATCAAAGTTCCAGTGATTTCTTCCGCTGGGAGCTGCGCTATACACAAGAAGAGCTTGCTTCCCTGATACTGGAGAAGTCAGGCAGAGATTTTGGAGAAATTCTGGACCTGGTTCCTGTGGAACGTGGTGAATCGGGCCGCCTGGTGAGGCTGAAGATTGTCGGTTCCAGGCAAACCCTGATCGTCGGTAAGGAGCTGGAGATCAGGCGCTGGCTGAGTAGTTCACATCTGTATAGTTCTGCTTTTATTGTGGAGAAACTGGATGTGAAAAATGGAGTACCCGGAAGTTTCCTCTTAAGAGGAGCCGGATGGGGACATGGGGTTGGGCTCTGCCAGATCGGTGCAGCTGTAATGGCCAACAAGGGATATAAGCATATAGACATATTGAAACATTACTTTATTGACGCTAGCATAGAAAAACGCTATGAGTAAAACAGACTCCGTTTCAAAAGCAGACAAAAGAGCTAAGGGTCCATGGCTATGGGTGCCATCCCTCTATTTTGCTGAAGGCATTCCGTATGTCATGGTCATGACCCTGTCGGTCATTTTTTACAAGCGCATGGGCATATCCAATACAGAGATTGCTCTCTATACCAGTTGGCTTTATTTGCCCTGGGTAATCAAGCCTCTGTGGGGACCGGTGGTGGATATCCTACGCACCAAGCGGTTCTGGATTCTGATAATGCAGTTATGTATTGGCGCGGGACTGGCAGGAGTAGCATTCACCATCCCTGTGGACCGATTCTTTCAATTTACCCTGGCTTTTTTCTGGCTGCTGGCCTTTAGTTCAGCCACTCACGACATCGCCGCCGATGGCTTCTATATGCTGGGGCTCTCCAAAGGCGATCAGGCCTTTTTCGTGGGGATACGAAGCACCTTCTATCGCCTGGCGATGCTAACCGGTCAGGGACTGCTGGTAATTCTGGCAGGCTATTTTGAAGCAAAGACCGGACTTCCTGAGGTGGAGGTGATAGTGCAGGCAGTGGAGGAGACTACTGCAGCAGACTTTAATCCGGAGCTCTTGTCTTTTGATCCGGAGGCAGGTGAGACCTATTTCCTTACGGCTGAAGAGATTCACATTGGAATGGCGAATATCACTGAAGCGGAAGCAAACGGTCTGGTAGCTGCAGTGGATGGATGGAACAGTGAACACGGTTTTTACCCGGCAGAAGAGAATACCGGAAAGGAAGCCGCTGGAGATGCTGCAGAGAACCCCACCGAGCAAAAACTGGTAGGGAATGTGGCATATACCTGGTTCCGGCTCAGTACCAAACCTGAAGAGGGGGAGAATATTGTATTAAATTTCAGCTTCGATAAGGGGGATAAGAACATTGCCCTGGCACATTCATATCGTTTCGAGTTCAATGAGAAGAACTGGGATGTCCCTGCATTTGCAGTATTCAAGCTGGACCCCAAACTTGAAAAGGCAACAACAGCCTCTTTTTCTGGCTTAAGCGGAAACATCCGTTTTGCGTGGACCATGGTATTTATTGCTGTGGCCCTGCTGTTTGCAGGCTTCCATATCTACCACCGCTTTGCTCTTCCCCGTCCGGCCGCTGACGTAAGCAACAGAAGCAGTGAGGGTGGATTTATGAAGGAGTTCTTTACCACTTTTGCAGACTTTTTCAGGAAAAAGAACATTGCTGTGATCTTGCTCTTCCTGGTGGTTTACCGCCTTGGGGAATCGCAGCTGGTAAAGCTGGCTTCTCCCTTTCTGCTCGATTCTAGAGAGGCCGATGGACTGGGGCTAACCACGGGCGACCTGGGACTGATCTATGGAACCATCGGGATTATTGCGCTCTCCCTTGGTGGGATTATCGGAGGAATTGCCGCTTCACGCAGGGGACTGAAATACTGGCTCTGGTGGATGGTAGCAGCCATGAACCTTCCCAACCTGGTCTATGTATTCCTTTCCTATGCAATGCCTTCCTCGCTCTGGGTCGTGGCTTCCTCTGTGGCCGTGGAACAGTTCGGCTATGGCTTTGGATTTACTGCCTATATGCTCTATATGATCTATGTATCGGAGGGGAAGCACAAGACAGCACATTTTGCACTGACTACCGGATTTATGGCCTTAGGTATGATGATTCCCGGGATGGTTTCGGGCTGGCTGCAGGAACTGATCGGCTACCAGCACTTCTTTATCTGGGTGATGATCTGTACCATTCCCAGCTTTATTCTGATCCCCTTCCTGAAGATAGATCCAAAGTTCGGGAAGAAGGAACCAAAATAAGGATCTAGAGTTTCAATATTGTATACATCATACGTAAATGTAAAAGTTTACA
>QMPQ01000277.1 GCA_003648635.1 Bacteroidota bacterium
TCGGTAATTTCGATATAGTTATTGTCCTGGATTCCTGTCTTGACCTCTTTCATCCAGGCTTTCCCTTCCGATACCACAAATACCACTACCATGGGCTCATCGCTGGAAGAAGGCTCCTTTGAGGGCAGGGAAACGTTACTGACAGTGCCGTCCGAGCTTACCTGACCAATTTGCTGATCTTCTTTTATGGTTGCTGTTCCTGAGGTATCCATTCTTGTGCTAACCGCCTGGATGGGAATCGAATAGATACCTGTTCTGCGGTCCGTCTGGATATCTGCGGTGGCAGACATGCCTGGACGTAGTGGGTAGGGGTTGTTTTCTGAAACTTTATCTTCATAAGATTCAGCAAGCACGAGGACCTTGACCATAAAATTGGTCACCTGGTCGGTGGAGACCCCGGTGGTATTGGCAGAGACCGGAATCTCGGAAACCACTCCTAGAAACCTGGTGTCGGGATAGGCATCCACTTCAATAAAGGCTGTGTCGCGATTTGTTACCCGGACAATATCATTTTCATTCACTTCCACTTCAACCTCCATCCGGCTCAGGTCTGCAATGCGCAGCAACTCCGTTCCCGACATCATGGACATTCCTACCACTCGTTCTCCCAATTCAACAGAAAGGCTTGATATGGTACCTGTCATTGGGGCATATATGGAAGTCTTGGTGAGACTTTCATCCGCCTCGTCCACGGTTGCCTGTGCACTCATCACTGAAAATTCAGCAGCTTCCTTTTCTGCAAGTGCTGTGGTGTATGCAGTGAGTGATTGTTCATACTCCGATGTTGAAATGGCTTCGTCCTCGTAAAGCTGTTTGCTTCTTTTGTATTCAAGGTTGGCCATTTCCAGCTGGGCTTCTGACTGCTTCTGACGGGCCCTGGAATTCATCAGGGAAGCTTGTGCACGGTTCCGGGCCATCTGATAGGCTTCCGGCTTGATTTTAAGCAGGTATTGGCCCTTTATTACCTCATCCCCCTCATTGACCACAAGATCTACAATTTCGCCTGATACATCCGGGGAGATAGCCACCTCTGTTTCGGGCTGGATTTTCCCGTTTGCGGTGATCACCTCCACAATTTCCCTTTCAATTCCTGATTCAACAGCAACCTTGATGAAACCTTCGTTTCCGAACCAGCCCTGTTTTTTTCCTATGCCCAGTACGATAAGGAGGAGTACTGCTGAGCCAATTATGATGTATAATAATTTTTTTGATTTCATTGATTTGCAATATTTAAAGTGTGATGGGTTCTCCTTGATAGAAATTGAGAATTTTTGTTCTGAAAATAAAGTCATATTTGGCCTGTAGAAGGTCCGATTGTGTGGTGATCAACTGGTTTTTAGACATGTTGTAGTCAACTGTGTTTACCAATCCCACCTCGAATTTCTTTTCTGTGTATTTGAAAGATTCCTCCATGGAAGTCAAAGCCTGCTGTGTGGCATTGAATTTTTTAAGGGCTGCCAATGCATCCGCATAGGCCTGCTGGATGCTGGCATAGAGGGCAAGCTGTCTGTTTTGAAGATCCAACATTGCATTTTCATGCATAATTCGGGCATTTGCAATATTGGTATTAATCGACCAGCTGTTGAAGATAGGGATGGAAAGACCAAGACCGATTCCAGCGCTTCTGTTGTCCCGTATCTGGTCATAAAAGGGATAAGCACCCAGGACGGGAATTTCCTGTGGATTGGATACGACCGTTTCTCCGCTCACAGTTTCCCCGATGGGTATCTGCTGTGGTGGTCCCACCTCAACGACTTTTTGTCGGACATCGGAGGCTCCGGAGTTAAAACTGGCCGACAGGTAAAGTTGCGGGGAACGAGCGCCTTTTGCAATGGCCAGCCCTTTTTCGGCGCTTTCCATACTCAACATGGCACTTTTAATCTCAGGCATGATCTCTTCAGCAATGCTGTAGACTTCCTGTGCACTCACAAGCAGAGGATCCTCATCCGGGTCGGCCAGTTCCGGAATGATCACTGCAAATGCAGTATCGATGGGCAGATACAGAATCTGCTGCAAATTCAGCAGGGAAATGGAGAGTTGATTCTCTGCATTTATAAGGTTGAGCTCTTCAGACGCATACTGTGCGTTAAGCTCCAGAAAATTGCCCCTGGCCAGTCTACCGGCATCTACCATTTTTTTGGTACGCTCTACCTGCTGTCCGGTGATCTCCATCTGACTTTTCGTAACCGCCACAAGCTCCTGGTTGAACATGATGGTCAGGTAGGCTGCAGCAATGTTGAGGGAGATTTCGTTTTTTACGCTCTCGACATCCTGATAACTTGCCATCAGGGTCAGTTCATTCTGCTGAATGGTATTCCTTACCTGAAGTCCGTTGAATAAATTTGTATAGGAGCTTAATCCCATGTTTAGGGAGTTAATCTGCTCATTTGAATACCTGTAGGTGGTCTCGTCAAGGGCACGGCCCCAAGAAGAGTTGTAGTTTGCACTTCCGCTCAGGCTGGGGATCTGTCCCAGCCTTGATTGCTTCAGCAGGTTTTCGTTATATTCGGTGTTCAGAACCGATTGTTTAATCTGAATGTTATTCTCCATGGCGTACTGGAGGCAGTTTTCAAGCGACCAGGCTTGCTGGGCAGCCAGGGAAAGTCCCATTGCCAGTAGTACAAAGGAGAGGATGACTGATTTACGAATCATTATATAAGTTTTTAAAAAGCCGTTAAAGTTATAGATAACAGTTCAATCTAAGTGCAAAAATCTCAAAATATATTGCATTATAAAGGGCTTGGGGATGTTTCTTATGTCAAAAGTAAGCGGGCAAGGAACCTTTCCATCAGGATAAATCAGCGGGGAGAGCTTAGGGTAACCATCCCCCGCTTAGTGAGTCAGAGGAAAGCTGAACGTTTTTTCCTTTCAAAGCAAGAGTGGGTAAGAAAGCGCCTAAATGGCTTGAATCATCAGGATTGCAGAGGAACTTTACCGCCTGAAGGAGGGCTCATTCAGATCAGGGGAAAGGAACATCCTGTGCACTTGCTTCGGGGTGATGTGGATGTTGAAGCAGCTATCTGGAGAATGCTGCAAAAGGAAGCACAGGAGTATTTACCAGCCAGGGTTAGGGAACTGTCCGAAAAATATGGATATAAGATAACTGGACTGAAAATCAGGAAGATGAAAAGTCGGTGGGGAAGCTGCACGGCCAGGAAGAGCATCAATCTGAACAGCTGGCTTGTGATGCTTCCGGAATATCTTTCTGACTATGTGATATTACATGAACTAGCGCATACCAGGATCCCTGATCATAGCCAGCAATTCTGGGAGGAGCTCGATGGAATATGCGGGGGACAGTCCTTACAGTTGCGTAGGGAATTAAGGAGTAAGCAGATCATGTGTTTTCCTGGAGAGCTTCCTGATCAATAAATTCCAAAAATAAATTCAACAGTAAGTGTTATGGAGTTGAAGGCCGGATCCCCTCTCAGATCAATGTTATAGGAAGGGATAATATTCAGGAATTTATGCTTATCCAGTTGCCGCTGATATCCCACACCAATGCCCACATTGCTTTTTAATCTGGTTTTTACATCGGTCCCTTTCTTGACAAGCTCACCATATTCTTCCGAATTCAACTTCAAGTTGGCTACGATAATCGTATTAAGGGTCCCGGAAAGCAGTATTGAATTGGGGCCCTGTTCCCAGGGACGGAAGTAGACCGTTAATGGTATCCCGATGCTCTGTTCTGTATAGGTAATGTTGATCTTATCATCCGAGTTTTCCGGTTCAACTCCATAATCGTCCGGGTACTCCAGTACCGTGGAAGTTTTACGAGTATAGTCGATACCAGCTTTCAGGAACCAGTATTCATATTCCCAATAGACAAAACTAACTCCTGCACCGAAACCGGGTTCCTTAGTAGGTTCATCTCCCCTGATCCAGGAATAGTTTCCCTGTATGTTTCCCCCAAGGTAAACATTGATCTGTGCCTGGCCAGCTACAGATACAATAAGAAAGACGGACAGATAAAGAGTTCTTTTTAATAACATCAGCACGCGATTTAAACAAAGCTAATACATATTTCATTTGATAGTTCAGGAATTTATCAAATGAAAGTAGCCGCTACATCCAGACTGTAGCGGCTGCAAATTAAATATCGGGAAGCGAGATTGGATAGGTACTACTCTTTGTCAAATACATGGGTTTCGACCAATTCACCCATGTCCGAGGCAGCTTCAAATACCACCACCAGGTTATCTTCTTTCATGGACATTATTTGTGTTTGGGTATAATCCATCCCCCCTTCCATAGATCCTTCTGTGACGATTTTTATAGTTTTTGTCTTTTTATCAAAGCCA
>QMPQ01000278.1 GCA_003648635.1 Bacteroidota bacterium
ATAGCCCTCTCTAGCAAGCGTCTGTATTGAGCTGTGGGCTACCATGGCACTGAAACGGTACTGGTGCAGGAATTCTCCAAACTCAAAATCGTATTGCTGACCCCTGCCGCTTCCCACGGGGATCTGCAGATAATTGCACAGGGCCTTATATACCTCGCGAATTTTTGGAATTCCAGGAAAATTAATCGCCTTGCGCTGTTCAACCACTCTCTTATCGGCCGGACTGTACAATAGGATGGCGCTGGAGTTTATGCCATCACGACCGGCACGGCCCGCCTCCTGAAAATAGGCCTCTGGTCCGTCGGGCAGATCCATATGGATCACAAAGCGGACATCGGGCTTATCGATCCCCATGCCAAAGGCATTGGTGGCCACCATCACTCTGAACTGGTTCTTCATCCACTGCTGTTGTCGCTCATCCCTCATCGCCTGCTTGAGACCCGCATGGTAGTAGCTGGCACTTTGCTCATGTTCGTTCAGCAACTGGGATAGTTCCCGGCACTTCTTCCGGTTCCTGGTATACACAATCCCGCAACCCTCCAACTGGCTGACCTGCTTCAGTAGTTCCCTGGCCTTATCCTCAGTGGCCACCACCAGGTAATCCAGGTTGTCCCTGTTAAAACTCTTCTGAAATAGATTCTTTTCTTTGAATCCCAGGCGGTCCTGGATATCATCACAAACCTCCGGAGTGGCAGTGGCAGTAAGCGCCAAAACCGGCACATCCTCAAGGATCTCTCTGAGTGTACTGATATCCAAATACGAAGGTCTGAAGTCATAACCCCACTGGGAGATACAATGGGCCTCATCTACGGCAATCAGATTCACATTCATATCATTTACCCGGGAGCGAAATATGCGGGTGTTCAAGCGCTCCGGACTTACATAGAGGAACTTGTACCCGCCATAGACACAGTTGTTAAGGGCGATATCAATTTCATATGCCCTCATCCCTGAATGGATGGCCATGGCCTTGATCTTAAGCCGGCTCAGCTGATCCACCTGGTCCTTCATCAGTGCAATCAGGGGGGTAATGACAAGGCAGATCCCCTCCATTGCAAGAGCCGGCACCTGGAAGGTAATTGACTTCCCTCCCCCGGTTGGCATCAGGGCCAGGCTATCCTTTCCGGAGAGGACGGAATGGATGATCTCCTCTTGCAAAGGACGAAAGAGATCATAGCCCCAGGTCTCCAATAAAATCCGATGAATTTCCTGTCGATCTGCTAAGCTTTTTTTTTGTAATTTTGCCACATTTAAAAATAACCAAATAATCAGACAATGTCATTTGCCAAGGATAAAATCGCCTCAGAAGGTTTGACCTTCGATGATGTACTGCTTCTCCCGGCCTTTTCAGAGGTCCTTCCCAGGGAGGTAAGCATCAAGTCACAATTCTCCAGGAACATTGAGTTGAACACTCCCATCGTGTCGGCAGCCATGGATACAGTCACCGAAGAGAAACTGGCCATCACCATAGCACGTGAAGGAGGGATTGGCGTGATTCATAAAAACATGCCACTGGAAGAGCAAATCAAGCAGGTAAAAAGGGTCAAACGTGCCGAAAGTGTGATGATTCACGAACCCATCACCATCTTGAAAGAGGGTACTGTCGGTGATGCATTGAGTCTGATGAAAGAGTATAAGATCGGCGGAATCCCCGTTGTGGACAAGAACAACGTGCTGATAGGCATTGTAACCAATCGCGATCTCAGGTTTCAGCAGGACATGGAAAGGTCCATCCAGGAGGTGATGACCGTGGAGAATATCATTACCACTGGAAAAAATACAGGTTTGCCCGAGGCGGGCATGATCCTGCAGGCACATAAAATTGAGAAGCTCCCGGTTGTGGATAGCGATTACAAACTGATCGGACTGATCACTTATAAGGATATCACCAAATCCAAGGACCGTCCAAACTCCTGTAAAGATGAAAGGGGAAGATTGCGGGTGGCCGCTGCAGTAGGTGTCTCAGCAGATATAATTGAAAGGGTGACCGCCCTGGAAAAGGCAGGTGTGGATGCTGTGGTCATTGACACGGCCCATGGTCATCACGTTGGAGTGCTTGAAAGTCTGAAAAAAGTAAAAAAGAAGTTTCCTAATCTGGAAGTGGTTGTGGGTAATGTGGCCACTGGTGCAGCTGCCTTAGCCCTGGTTAAAGCCGGAGCCGACGGAGTCAAGGTTGGTATAGGTCCGGGCTCCATCTGTACCACCAGGATTATTGCAGGAGTGGGTGTTCCTCAGCTGACAGCCATTTACGATGTGGCCAATGCGCTTCAGGGAACTGGAGTTCCTGTTATTGCCGACGGAGGAATCAGATACTCAGGAGATATTGTCAAAGCATTGGCTGCAGGGGCCTGTTCCATCATGGCCGGATCCCTTTTTGCCGGCGTAGAGGAATCGCCGGGTGAAACCATCATCTACAATGGCCGAAAATATAAATCTTACCGGGGTATGGGATCATTGGAAGCCATGCAGCATGGGTCCAAGGACCGCTACTTCCAGGATATGGAAGAAGATATTAAAAAGTTGGTCCCCGAAGGGATTGCCGCCCGTGTTCCTTTCAAAGGAAGCCTGACTGAAGTGATCTATCAGATGATCGGAGGCCTGAGAGCCGGAATGGGATATTGTGGGGCAGCCAGCATTTCTGCCCTGCAGAAGGCACAATTTGTTCGTGTCACCAATGCAGGAGTCCAGGAGAGCCATCCACACGATGTAACCATCACCCGGGAAGCACCCAACTACAGCAGATAATATATAGATTCGACCATCGTTCTACTTAAAACAATCTAGCGTATGAAAAAGAGCTTACTCTTGATAGTCCTTGCCGCAATCCTTGCAACAGGACTTCTTGGACAGAAATCTCCGGTTCTTATGACCATTGGAAATGAGCAGGTAAGCCTGGAGGAGTTTGAGCGGATCTACCGGAAAAATAACAATGAAGCTTCCCTGAACCGGCAAAACCCGGAAGAGTACCTGGAGCTTTTTGTCAATTTCAAAGTCAAGGTAAAGGAGGCTGAAGCACTGGGCATGGATACGACCACCAAGTTCATCAATGAGCTTGAGGGTTACCGGAAACAGCTGGCCAAACCCTACCTGGTGGATGAAGAGGCCAAAGAAGCAATGATGAAAGAAGCCTATGAGTGGTCCAAATATGACATCCTTGCAAGCCATATCCTGATAAGGCTTCCCGCAAACCCCTCACCCGAGGATACCCTTGCAGCCTATGATAAGATTATGGAGATCAGGAGCAGGATACAGCGTGGCGAAGCATTTGATGTGGTGGCCAGAGCCACCTCTGAAGATGCCTCGGTTCATCAAAATGGAGGTAATCTGAACTACTTCACTGTTTTTTCCATGGTCTATCCTTTTGAAAAAGTGGCTTTTAACACCAAGGTGGGACTCTTGAGTATGCCATTCCAAACATCTTATGGATACCATATTCTCAAGTTGGTGGACAAACGACCCGCTCGTGGAAGCATCAAGGTGGCCCATATCTTTATCCGGACCCCTTCAGGAATAAGCGAAGATCAAAAGAAAGAAGCCTACGGAAAAGTACAGATGGTGTATGACAGCCTGCAGATCGGAGCCGATTTCGGAGCGTTGGCCATGCACCATTCCGATGACAGAAGTTCTGCCATATCGGGAGGTGAAATTCCATGGTTCGGAACGGGGAGGATGATTCCCGATTTTGAAGATGCCTGTTTTGACCTTGAAAAAAAGGGGGATTATTCCAAACCTTTTAAATCCTTCTATGGCTGGCACATTGTTAAATTGATAGACAAAAAGGAAATAGGTAGCTATGAGGAGATGAAACCGGAGTTGCAGCAGAAGATCGATCGCAGTGACCGCAGCACTGCACGTTCGGCAAACTTCATAAGCAAACTTAAAACAGAGTATCATTTCAGTGAGAACCGCGAAGCACTGCAAGCGATTTACCAGGCAGCCGATTCCACACTCAGGCTTGGCACCTGGAAAGCAGGTAGTCTAAAGAACCTGAATAGTATCCTGATGAAAATCGGGGAGCAGGAAGTGCTGACCGGAAGATTTGCGTCCTATGTGGAGGAGAAGCAATACCATGGAAAAGCAAGAGACCCCAGGGTTTGGGTCGATCAGCTCTATAATAGCTTTTCTGATGAACTGGTAATTGCCTACGAAGAAGAAAGACTAAGCGAAAAATATCCTGAATTCAAGTATATTTATCAAGAGTATCACGATGGCATCCTGCTTTTCGATATCATGGATCAAAAAGTTTGGTCAATGGCCATAACAGATACAGCCGGACTGGAAACATTTTA
>QMPQ01000279.1 GCA_003648635.1 Bacteroidota bacterium
TAAAAGGGAATGCCTGCTGTTAACAGGATGGCTCCCCAAAAAAGGACTTCATATTCCAGGCCGGTGATGGCCCATACGGAATAGAGAAATGCCGGTATGGAAATGAGGGAGGCAGTAATTAGTCTTTTTCTATTGTAACTCTTCTTTTTCCTCAGGTAGAGCATAATTTCAGATAGGGAAGAAAAGAGGTAAGGCAAAAGGCAGCTGAGGGTTGAGAGCATAATGATAAAGGAAAACATCTGCACCAGTCCCTTGGTATAGTTGACGCCTACCAGGAGTGAGGCTAGCACGCTGGCAATTACGAGCCCAACCACTGGCACTCCCTTTTTGGATACTTTTTTAAAACTGGGAGGAAACAGTTTGTCTCTTGCTGCAGCCATGGGTAATTGTCCCTGGAGTAGGATCCATCCGTTTAAGGCTCCGAAGCATGCAATGGCAGCACCGGCTGCGACCAGTCTGGCAGCCAAGGATCCCCATATTTTTTGTGCGGCATCTGCAAAGGGTGCAGCAGACTGTTGCAGTTCGGCCGGTGCAATGATCCCCATGATTCCTACGGTACTGGAGATATAGAGCAGGGCGGCAATGACGATTCCGGCAATTGTGGCCCTGGATATAGTTTTCCCCGGATTTTTTACCTTATCAGAAGGAATGGTGGCCGACTCCAGGCCAAGAAAAGCCCAGAGAGCCAGTGCAGCAGTTGCCGTGACAGCATCGAAGTTCGATGCCTCACTTAAATTAAATGGTACGAAATGAGCTTTGTTAAAATGCAGAAATCCAAATGTTCCAAATATGAGCAGTGGCACTATCTTTAGGATGGTTGTGATAAGCTGTACCATACCAACCTTCTTAATACTTAAGGTGTTGATGAAGGTAAATAACCAGATGGCAGCAATTGCAACAATCGCAGAAATCATGGGATTTTCTTTAAGCGAGGGAATGAATACAGAGAGATAACCCACTCCCGCAACTGAAATAGCAGCGTTCCCGGTCCAGATAGAAAGCCAGTATCCCCAGGCCACAAGAAATCCTGTAAAATCTCCAAATCCCTCCCTGGAATAGGCATAGGGTCCGCCAGATTTGGTGATCAGTTTGCTTAGCCTTGAAAATACCAGGGCAAACAGGATGGAACCGGCCAAAGTAAACATCCAACCGAAAATGGATATCCCTCCATAGAGAGCCAGGGCGGCGGGCAGCAAAAAGATGCCCGATCCTGTCATGTTTCCCACTACCAGTGAAGTACTTAACCAAAAACCAATCTTACCCTTCTCTTCTACCTTAGTGTGATTCAATATATTCTTCCCCTTTTTTAATGATGTCAGCGTTTTCTTCTGAAGCTAAGATTGCTTTTGAATATATATCTTGTGTGTATTGGATCAATTCATTTTCTGCTGTTGGCATGTGCTGTTCTTTCCAGGCTTCCAGGCTCAGGGATGACCAGATGTCATCGGTGTTATTTAAATCATGCAAGGATGCCAGTGTCTGTTCCGAAGTAAAATAATCCCCGCCATGACCAACCTGATCTATTTCATGAAGGTTGACCGTCTCATCATTTATGGCAAAACCTCGTGCAAATTTCTTTGCTTCACCTATGATTTGGTTTGAAAGCACCACGGTTGTTGGTGAAAAGGCCATAGAATCAAAATTACCACCCACAAAGGGAGCGCAGCCAACTTTACCTATGCAGGAGCTCAGGTGATTGATCCACAAGTTCCCGGAAGCCAGCAGATCAGCGCCCCGGCCATTGGTACTACCAGAGGTTCCGCAGTGTGGAATTTCATAAAAGTTCATCATTTCAGCACAGGCCAGGTTCAGCAAATAGGAAATGGGGGTATAGTGGCTCCCCATGCTTACCATATTAAATGCTGCCGGAAGGCTTCCTAAAATTATTTTACTACCCTCTTTTATCAGCTGACTGAATACCAGTCCGGCAAGCAACTCCGCATTTAACAATGCCAGCGAACCCCCTTCAGAAACGGGAGAAGTACCTCCATACATGCTGTAGTTGGAATACATTAGGGGTAAATCGTGATTGATGGAAGCAATCATCTTATCCGAGGTAGTTTCATTCAGTACCAGGGGCGTGATAGGATTAACATAGGGAATACAGAAGGGTAAGGTTGAAATGTCTCCATGAAGAGATGAGAGTAAGTCAAAGACATCATTGATTTTACCCTCTCCAGAAACCAAGAGAACCAATGGCTTTGATGTATTGGCATACATATCGAGGGTGGAATACAGGTCCATTTTGTCCACAGGCACATCTGAAGGAATCCCCAAAGTGGATACCATATCATAATTATCCAACAGGTCGCCCAGTTTGGTAGAATGCTGCATATGCTTCCTGGTAAACAGTTCAACCTGGCTGTTATCAATATCCTGAAACCATGTGTTGGTACATCCAATTCCAAAATGCGTTTCCCTGCCCTGCTTCTTCCCCAGTTGAAATGCACTTTCCCCCGATTTGCTAAATACTTCGATGTCTGAAGGAGCCTGTTTGATGGCATGAGAGATCAACTCACCCTGTATGTAAACCACATCGCCCTTAATCTTAACACCATCTGATTTTGCAAAAATTTCAAGCGCTGTTTTTGATTCTACTTTGATACCTGTATCCTCCAGAATACGGGTGGAATAGCTATGGACCTCATTGATTTGATCCGGATCGAGCAAGTTTAATTTGGGACGAACATTCATAAGAAAGTCAGAAATATATTAATATTTTTTCAATCAGCTCCATACCCGCACGGGTACCCTTATCGTGAAAAAGAGTTTTCCCTGAAGAATCACTGAGTTTGAGCTCAACAGTAGCATCCACAGTCTCCTTGATAATCCTGTTCATGGAGCCAAGCTTAGGTGCTTTCAGTGGACCCGACTGACTGTTTGCGGCTTCTATTTCAAGCCGGCACGAGCTATTAGAAATTGTGATCTGGAGTATGTTATCAAGGTATACCAGTTTTTCTATTCGTGCATTGGACCAGGTCGAGAGGTTTATGAACCTCTCTTCGAGCTTCAGGTAAGAAATAAATCCTATGAAGTAAGAGCCCAACCAGGGGATTTTTGCAACCGAAAAAGTGAAGGAAGAATGCGTGGAGTCGAAAGTGTTGCAGTGAAGCCAGATCCATGATTCCGGGAAGGAGCTGCCCCAGTCCTTTTCGATATACCCGGTGCCGCCATCGAAATCAATATAAGTATCGTCGATGTGAAGCCCTCCCTTAAGTGTGTGATTCATGGAAACAACACCATGCTTGCACTCCATTAATGGGACAAAGGAATACCATCCCATGATTCCCGGTTTGAACAGAGAGGTAGGATACTGTTCAAGTGAGGCGTACGAAATGGCACCTGATATTTTTTGGGAATTATTCTGCAGATCCAGTGTGACTCCCTCGGTAGTGAAATGAGATTGTCCAACATGTACATTCAGTTCTTTTTTTGAGGCAGAAAATACGTCCACCCCATATTCATATACCTGGGATGCCCCTGTCCTTCCGTTCAGTACCTGAATGAATGATTGCCGCCCCTCAGGAGAGAGTGAGATCCCAGGAATAAATGACCAGACCTGTGTTTTGTCGGCCGAAACATGTTTGAAATACCATCCTTCGAAATAGTTCTTGCGGGTCAATGAACCCTGGAATACCCATGGCCTGAATACGCTCATTGTGGTCAATATTAACACAATATATTCATTCTGCTAATATTGAGCACAAAACTGCGAAGGGTACAGTGGTTGAGGTCACACATGAGGCATTTTAAGGACGGGCTATTTTCCTGCTGCAGAATTGTCTAGATTCTGATAGATTTGCCAGATCAATTCACTGTCGTTTTCCTGGTCGAGGCCACACACTTCCTGAAGAACAGCCCCCCTATCCTTCAGCCATTTTTGGTGGAAAAGCTTATCTCCGGGATAGAGCATGCACTGTTCATCCGTTCCTTGGAATAAGATACCCATGGAAAGGGCCTCCAGAATATTATCAAAGGACAGATTCACCTCTTCTGCCAGCCTGATGATACCCATGAAACGGTCATCTTTGCCCAGTTTCCGGTGCAAGTCAGAACCAACACGAAATAGTGTATCCCTCAGGTTTTTATTTTGAAAACGGGAGAGAAGATTGTTAATATGTTGAGATAGATCCAATGCAGTGAATTCGTCCGGGTAGACTTTCCGAAGGATCGCTGCTGATTGCTCCATAACGTTTTTAGTGAAAGATAAGATTTTAGGGTCGGCAAGGATCTCATACATGTAGATTGCTTCAGGGTACTTCAGGTATCCAAAGTA
>QMPQ01000280.1 GCA_003648635.1 Bacteroidota bacterium
AAAGGAGGACTGCACAGAGGCCATCCTTCGTGCCCTGGATGATGTTACCCGGAATACTCAGCTTGCCTGGCGGCAGACCCTGGCGGAGTTGGAAGCCTTACCTTCCGAGGGGATTCATTATTTGAACCTCAGCGCTGAAAACCGGAAGGAGAACGGTGTTTTAGTTGCTACTACTCATGTCCGGCTACCCATCCTGCCGGTGATCTATTTTCCCGAGGGGACCTACCTGGTCTCCAATACCCTTTGTTATCGTCATAAAGACATAATCAATACTTATGGAAGTGAGATGAACCAGCAGATCCGCATTCGTGGTGCGGGTATGAACCGAACTGTTATCCGCCTTCAGGACAATGCTCCCGGCTTTGAAAAAGGGGAACGGAAAGCTGTAATTTCTTTTATGCAGACAGAAAATACCAATGTAGCTACATCCAACTATTGCGAGGATCTGACAATAAGCAGTGGTAAGGGCAATACAGGTGCTGTCGGGCTTGACTTTTTCGCTAATAACACCGGGGCCGTCCGAAATGTGCGAATCGTCAGTGAAGACGGATCGGGCTTTGCCGGCCTGCAACTGGGACACAGTAACTATTCCGGTATTCTCATTAAGCATGTTGAGGTGGAGGGTTTCGATCATGGACTGCATATCGACTCAGGTACCGGAACCATGTATGCCCATGTGGAAGATGTCAATGTCCGGGGACAGCTCGTTTCAGGGATTACGGTCGGCGCAATAAGCGTGAGTCTGCGCAAGGTTCGCACTGCTCATGTTCCTGTGGGTCTGACCTGTACAAGCCCCATTGGACATACGGTACTGCTTGACTCCAAACTGGATGGTACGGGTTCGGCAGGCATTGATCGTCAGGCAGGTGGACTTTATGTTTCGAATGTCACTCTTGCCGGATTTGATGATGCCCGTCATATTGATGAGTGGGTTTATCCACGGATTTACGGTGAAACCGGAGAGAAGGCCATGCCTCGTCTGCCCATTGAAGAAACACCAATCTATCAGGGGAGCGGAAAAGAGACAAGTGGTATTCGTCGCTTTGGGGCCATCGGCAACGGTGTCAACGACGACAGTCCGGCCATACAGGCAGCCCTGAATTCCGGTGCTGCAGAAGTCATTTTTGAGCCAGGCCGCTACCTGATGAACAGCCCGGTTGTAATCCCTGCCTCTGTTGAACATATCGACTTCAACTTCAGCAATCTTGTTTCCGGTGTGGATTTGAAACAAACGAATCGTGAAGGATTTGTCATCGGTGGCGATGGGGATGTATTAGTCCCTCCCTTATTCATTGAGCGCCTTATCGCCTGGGAGCAGTGGAGTGGGGAACACTGCACCTTCACACATGCAAGCAGGCGTACAGTCTGTTTTAAGGACATGCAGACCCAGACCCTGCAGTTTTATCGCAATACAGTTTCCGGGGGCAAAGTTTTTTTCGACAATGTGGCAGCCACTACCGGTGCAAAACCCGGTACCCATGGTCATGGGCGCTTTGTGCTTGCGCTCAGGGGGCAGAAGGCATGGGCCCGCCAGCTTAACCCGGAGAGGGGCGAACCTGCAATCCTCAATGATGGCGGCGACCTGGTGCTGATGGGCTACAAAAGTGAGGGTCGTGGAATTGTAGTGGAAACGATAAACGGAGGACGAAGCGAGGTCCTGGGAGGTGTGGCTTGTTTCGGTAAACCCGAAAGCAAGGCCTTTGTGGCCGAAGATTCAGAGATGCGTGTCTCAACCACTACTTACGGCTGGGGAGCTACATCTTATTATGGAACTGTCATAAGTGATAAAGGGAGAGATAAAACAGTAATAATTAAGTCAGAAGATCTGCCTATACGCGCATTTGATAAATCGAAAGGACCAAGGCGGGGTTATGTGATTCCCCTTTATAAATAATACGGTATTTATGAATTATTCGAAATTGACAATTGTCTGGGCACTTATTATTGTATTGGTATCCGCCTGCAACAATGAGGCAAGCGATGAGGCAGTATCCGCCTCTGAGTTCTTAAACCCGCCCGATCCCTATAAAACATGGGTGTACTGGTGGTGGCTCAAGGGATGGATTGACGAAGAGGGAATACGGGCCGACCTGGATCACATGAATAACATGGGGATTTCAGGTGCCCTGGTGTTTAACGCGGGGCCTTCAAATAATCAGACGCCTTTTACCACGGAGTTTATGAGTCCCCGGTGGACGCAGCTGTTCCGCTATGCCGTGGAACAGGCTGCCCTGCGTAATATTGAGATTGGATTGAACATGTGTGACGGCTGGAACGCTGGTGGTCCGTGGATTACCCAGGAATATGCCATGAGTACGGGGCATAAAATTAAAGCATCCGGAGGGATGAGCGGTTTTGAGCTTGATTCATATAATCCTGCTGCCATGGACCTGCAATGGGAAAGCATAATGGGAAAAATTATTGATGAATCAGGAGAGGAATGGTGCGATAAATATGTAGGCAAAACTTTTAAATATACCCACATAGATAGCTGGGAGGGGGGCGACCCCATGTCATCGCCTGTTCTGGCAGAAGAGTTCAAGGCCCGGCGCGGTTATGAACTGGGGAGTAAAAGCGGTATTCGTTATACTGAAGATTTTGACCTGACACGTGCAGAGCTTTGGGCCGATAATTATTACGGACGTCTGAGTGAGAAGAGCCACGCTTTAAACATGCAGACCCACAGCGAAGCAGGCGGGCCGAGTCGTCCTCTTTACCATTATATGGGCGACATGCTACGGAATTATGGATCGCAAGATATCGTCATGGGCGAATTCTGGTCGCGGGAAGATGGGGTGAGAATGAAATTCCATAATGAAGAACGAACCAGTAATTTAGAGATTGAAGATCTCATCAAATCCGCTTCCTCGGCTGCTCATATCTATGGCAAAACAATTGTCCAGGCCGAAGCGTTCACCAAAATTCAAAAGAACTTCACGAGATCTTTCTGGGACCTGAAGGATGTGGGCGACCGTGCCTTTTGCCAGGGACTTAACCGCAACGTGCTTTGCTTCATGGTTGCCCAGGCCGGGGGTGGCGTTAAACCTGGGTATACGTGGAGGGATGTTGGAATGGAATTTCCCCGTACCATGACCTACTGGCCCATGGGCAAGGCCTGGATTGACTACCTTAACCGTTGCCACTACCTCTTGCAGCAGGGCACCTTTGAGGCGGATTTCCTGTATTTCCACGGAATCCGGGGGCCGGTTGCCATGCCGGCAAAGTTCCATATGAACCCGGCTAAACCCGATGGTTATGATTGCGACATGGTGAACGCTCATGCACTGCTGACCCGTGCCTCGGCCAAAGATAAGCGGGTAAGCTTTCCTGACGGTCAGTCGTACAGCTACCTGGTGCTGAGAGCTGATAACACGGATGCGCTTACTCCTGCAATTCTTGCCAAGCTTCTGGATCTTGTTTCCGGGGGAGTCACCTTAATAGGCCATCCGCCGGAGCGTATCTATGGTTATGAAGGGTATCCTGCCAGTGATGAGGATTTTGAAAGATTAAAAGCGGACATCTGGGGGCAAAATCCGGGTACTTCAGGAAGCAGGGCCTTAGGAAGTGGGCGCGTGATCTGGGGACCAGGGCTTGAAGATGTGGTGAAAGAGGATAGCCTGGCGCCTGACCTGGAGATTGTGGAAGATAAGGCCACGGCTGCCTTGCCAGATTCAGTGATGAGCGGCTTAATTAATCCTGGCTTTGATTATGTCCACCGCAAAATAGGGGATATGGATGTATACTTTCTGGCCAACCTGAGAAAGGCCAGCGCAGCGGGGGATTTTACTTTCCGCAGTCATGGCAGGCCCCAGGTATGGGATCCTATTGACGGCTCCATCCAGGAGATATCCGAATACACCAAAGTGGGAGACAATCGAAGCAAAATATCCCTGAACTTTGAAGCGCGCCAGAGTCTATTTGTGGTGTTTGGAAGCAGTGAGAAGGCGGATGAACCTTACCACAACAATGCTTTTGTCTTTGATCATAGCATTTCGGGCCCCTGGAATGTGGCCTTCGATACGGCCTGGGGTGGTCCCTCAGATGTAGAATTCAACAGTCTGATGGACTGGACGGATCATTCCAATGATGGAATTAAATACTATTCCGGGACTGCCTCCTACACAAAAACCTTTGATTTGCCCAGGGATCTCAGGGGTGGTAAAAGTCCCGTTTACCTCGACCTTGGCACTGTGAAAGACATGGCGGAAGTGACCTTGAATGGGACGGATCAGGGTGTTGTGTGGTGCGAACC
>QMPQ01000281.1 GCA_003648635.1 Bacteroidota bacterium
TTATTCTCACTGATGGATATTTCAAGCTGAACAAAGCTCTGAGGCAAGAGGTTCCAGTCTTCGTCGGTAATCCGAAGACTTTTTGAACTCCTGAAACGCAGTGCATCAGGCCCCAGGGCATCAATCCAGTAAATTTCCCCCTCATTCTCCCATTGTAAGCGGTTGGCAAATTGAGTAAAGGGTCCTGCAGTTTTGTCCTGGGCACTGACCATTACTGTTGCAACAACGCACAGTACCATTATGAGAGATAACTTGCTTCTTGAATTCAACATTTCTTTCTGTTTAAATTATTAATTTGTTTTATTTCTTATCATTTTTAGGACTCATCACCTTACTGACAGCTTCAAGATGACCGAATCCATATTTTATATCCGGAAGGAGATAAGCCCCTTCAATCCATTCATTCCAGGAAAAAATGGTTATAAGGTTTGCTTGTTCAGGGTGTTCCCCGCAATAATCCCTGGCTTTTTGAAGAAAGGATGAAAATGCTTCAGGCGACTTATTTAAATGCACGATGTGTTCTTTTCTCTGGTGTGGGAACCGCGGCGAATCGTCCCAGCCGATGGAAGCATTTGGAATAAAGGGGATGGACAGGGCCTCGTCCCATTTTTCTCTTCTCCCCATAGCTTCAACACCCCATTGAATATAATCTTCAGGGTGAGGGCCTCCCCAATTATAATAGGTAACGCTATTTGCACCCAGGAGATCAATTTGTTTCAATAATTCTTCATTTGGAGTATCAAATACGATTGTTTGAAGATGTAAACCAGGAAACCCGGCCTTTTTTGTTTCCTCCCGGAAGTAATCAATGGCCGCTCTGGCCTGATCTACCCCCCCAAGTCCTTCAATAAAATTATGAATACTGAATAGCGAAAATACAGGTTCTCCATCTATTTTATAATAATTTGATTTCTTGAAGTATTGCTCAATTACTCTGGCAACAATTGTATTAAAATTCTCCAGATCAACTGCACCTTCCCATAGCGAGGAGGTATCATCTGTGTATTTGTGGACATTCCAGTAATTGCGTCTGACATTGTGATTCGCCCACATGATATAGAACCGCATTTTATCATTGTTCTTTGCCTTCAGGAAGCCATTGTTTAGCGAACTTTCCAGGAAAGGGCCCTCATCGAACCAGTACCAATCGAAAATAAAAACATTAACCCCATGATCTGTAGCTGCATCAATCCAGCGCTCCATTACTTCCGGATCATCATCGGGTTCATATCCCCATAAAGGAACTTTGGGCTGATAGTGCCCTTCAAAGCGAGGGTTGCCTTTTTTTATTACCTCCCACTCACCGGTGCCATCGGGCCATAACATATCTCCGAATCTTTCGTCATGATGACAGGAAGGCCATACATACGCAGCTACATCATAGGTGTCATTGGTTTTTTCATCAGATTTAAAACCCTCGTCCGATGCTTTAGGAGTGCAGGAAATTAAACCTGAAAAGAAGATTAATCCTATGATTACAAAATGATTACAATTTCTCATCCGATGTCGTTTCATATAAATCTATTCCAGAATAAAACTAAAGGGAGCAAATGCACCCAGCTCGAATGTCAGCTTATCGTCCCGAACAGGAATGCCCTCCCCGATCTTCTCACCGCGCAGGTTAACCGGTGTCGCCTTTGTCGCTTTGTTCTCCGGGGGCAGCTCAACAATAAGCTCCCCGGAAACACCCGCCTGCTCCCAAACACGAAGCAGGGTTCCCTCACCATCAGGGTTTGTGCCAAATGCCGTTACCATAACACCCGGTCGTGAAACGCTCAGCCCCCTTTGCTGTACAGGCAGTTTACCCCGATAGGTATTCGCACTGCCCGTATGCACAGGATAGCGCATTTCAAGCGAAGGTGTGATCAATGCCGTAGCAGCATCATATTGGTCGTAGGACCAAATGCGGAAGCGATATGTCCATTTCCCTTCGTTCCAGAAGCGGTAGTTGGTGGTCCATTGGTTGTTGTACAGATTAAAATAGATCGACGGTTCCTCAGGCACATATGTCCGGTCGAACTTCCAACAGCCCGGTACGCCTATGCTAAGCAAGGGCGTCTCCGGAGCACAAACCCCGACACCCCTGCCCTGCTTATCGAACACAGCCACACCCGTCCCAACCGCATACATATATCGGTTGGCACCGGAGATAATATCTTTGGCCGGATCCATAATAAATCCATTACGACCAACCCGAAACTGTGGATCATCTACCTTAAACGGCAGGCAAATCCAGCCCGCTTCCGGCCAGATATCCGCAGGCTTTTCGATGGTCAGCTCTAAATCCACATAGGCAGCATCATCATACAGATGGATGCGGGTAGTCACCGGGTAATCAATCCCCGCCTCATCCCGTGCTGCGCTCATCACAAAAGTAGTAGTATTACCACACCTTGACCTGGTGAGGGTAGAGTTTCCAGCTGCCATAGCCCGATATGGCATCTCCGAAGACGGTGGCAGGTTGGGCTTACCAATCTGCGAGTATGCCCAGCTATATTCATCCCAACCTTCTTCGTTCTTCTCACCCCGTATATAGGCCTTACAATATTCGCCGACTTCATCGGCGCTGAATTGCTCGTGCAGATATTGACCAAAGCCATGCTCACTCTCGCTATTTACCAGCTCCCGGCCGCTGCGTTTATCGATCAGCGAAGCAATGGAACCCCGCCCGGGGTCAAGAACAATACTGAAGTGGGCATTCTCGAAAGTATTCCCTGCCTTCACTGGCCTGGTAGAGGTAACAGCCACCACCGGCAATGCCATATAGCCACCTGCCGGAATATCCTTCACCAGCGAGCCATTAATTACAGCGTCGCGCTTCCACGGTAGCGGATTGAAGGCTACCGTACGATGGGAGACAATATTTACAGCCCTGGCGAGAGCCTCCATACCTTCCTGCAGCGAACTTGACGCAAACTTCCCTGCATTGCGGGCGTAATCGGTATGCTCCTCCAAGGAAACCAGGTGGCGGTCATATTTATTTGTCTTTAAGTCCGCCTTCCATTGATCGCCATAAAACCAGTTACTTACCTGGCCAATATTGTTTATGGCCGGAATGTATTTGCAAACCCAATCTATCGCACCGCCCCAGGTATGCTCATAAAACAGCACACTATTCTCGTAGCCATCAGCAATGTTCCCATCAACATTCTCACTGTCCACTCCCCAGCTATTAAGCATTGTATGAAGTGCCTCAGAGGCAAAAAGGTCCGGCACAGCCTTGCGGGCAAGAAACACACCGGCAGGATCGCACATGGGTCCATGGATCCACGAATCGGGCATATCATCGCTGATCACAGGTATATCACTCAGATCCTCCCCGACCATACGGTCACCAAAATCACTGATGGTTCCGATACGAACCTTAATATCAGGGTACTTCTCCTGGATTGTATTAATATGTTCACGCACCTTTTCCGGGCTCGGTGGGGGTTTATTGTCACTGCCCATCATCATGGCGATCCAGGTCTTATACTTCCAGTCATCGGGCGGAAAAAGGCCATTTCCATAGACCGCGCTATACATCGTCAAAAGACGCGATCCGTCGGGTCCCTCCCACCAGAACAAAAAGGGTACATCAGGCGGTGTACTACCAGGGTTACACCCCAGGTGGAGGAAGTTAACCCCGGCATTCTTCAGTAAAGTCGGCGTAAATTTTGTATACGAGGGGACATCGGTCATCTTCGCCCCGGTGGGCAAGGGTTTGCCGGCATCACGAGCCAGTGTGGAGGCGTAACCCAGGCTGCGAACCATGCCTTCCGGTTCCATCAATTCAACCTGCATGGTAAAGGGCAAAGCATGCACAGCAAAACGCCCATCCCTGAACGCATCCCTGATTCGCTGCTGGCGTTCAGGAGTCTGCCCGTCCCAATCTTCCAGAATCTTCTTCATGGGCCATCCGGGAATGGTCCAGACGAACTGCTGGTCAACTGGCAGATTCTTGTTTTGATCCACAACATCCAGGGCACCTTCGATGGTTTTGGTGCGATAGCTATGAATGGTTTCGCTGGCCAGGTGTGTATAGCCAATATCGAAGTGCGATTTATAAACAAGAATGATCTCTTCGACATTAACTTTTTGGGCTGCAACACCATTGAAAGCGAATCCTGTTATCACCAATATGAGCAGCGTCAATACAAATAAAATTCTGCTGTTTTTCATCTTTGCTCTTATGATTTCACTGTTCTTTATTGATTTTAATCACCCAGGCATGTTCCCCCTTAATATCCTTCGGGGGAAA
>QMPQ01000282.1 GCA_003648635.1 Bacteroidota bacterium
AAGGTTCACCACCTGATTCCATTGTGGTACAGGTAGCGCCTGAGCTGCGCGGTATCCTGGAGCCAGATACATCCTATGTAGGGGGCAATCAGGTCAGGTGTTATGGACTGGAAGATGTATTCCTGCATTCCAATGTCAGGGGAGGGTATTACCGCAATCCTTACGATTTTGACTGGGAGACTCTTGGCGGAACAGCGGTAGTGCCTGACGATTCCACACAAACTGGTATGGGAGTAGGCGAATACTGGTTCGAAGTGGAGGATATCATTGGATGCTACTTCAGCGACACCATTACCCTGACACAACCCGACACTATTGAGATAAGTGCTGTTATTGTGGATGCAAGCTGTGCAGCCGATGACAGGAACGATGGTTCCATAAATATCACTGTAACGGGAGGGATACTGGGTTACGACTACGATTGGACCTTACCCTTTAATAATTCCAGTGATGAAGAGGATATAGACGCTGGAGGAGCTGGCCTTTATGACTTGATTTTGAATGACACCTACCTGTGTGAATATACCACCTCTTACTGGATCGGTTCTGCGGAAATCATAAGTATTGATACCACTGTGCGCAGATACGGCAACTATGAAATTGACTGTTTTGGGGAGAGTACAGGAGAGATTCAGGTCAATAGTATTTCGGGTGGGTTCCCGGGCTATACACTGGTGGTTGAAGATGAGGCTACGGGAGTTGAGGTGTATAACCAGCCTGTAACAGGAAGTGGTGCAGTGGTAAGTGGTCTTCCGGCCGGTGAGTACAGGGTGTGGGCTTATGATCAGGTAAGTTGTTATAACCTGAATCAGGCAAATACAACAAACCTCCTAAGCGAACCCGATACCATCTCCATTAATCGCTTGTATGCACAATACCATCACGATACGGTGGATGTCAGCTGTTTTGGTGCGGATGATGGGTTTATTGATATTGAAGTGTTCGGAGGACATACAGCCGACTATGAAAATACATTTACATGGACCGGAGCAGATCCTGACCTGGTCATAGGCGACAGCATCCAGGGGACCATTGGAAGCGGACTCCTAAGCGGAGGCACCTATAATGTTCATATCGAAGATTACTGGGGCTGTGAGCAATGGGCCGGATTTACTCTCTTTGAACCCACACAGATCGTTCTGGATGTAGATTCCATCAGGGAGTTGAACGGCTGGAACATCACCTGTTTTGGAGACAATGATGGCTTTATTGAGATCTCCTCCTCAGGTGGAGTAGTAGAGCTGGAACATAGCTATCAGTGGAGTCCGGGTATGATGACCCTTCCCGATCCGTCCCAGCAGGATATCTACGATCTTGTGGCGGACACTTTCCATCTGACTATAACTGATGATATCGGCTGTACCTTCGATACAGTCTTCGATATAATTCAGCCCAATGCACTCGGACTGGATACCATTATTCCCCGAATCAATGAATGGGAGATTGCCTGCGCAGGAGACTCTACGGGTGAGATCACACTGATCCCGCTGGGAGGTGCCGATTCGATGCAGAATACTTATTTATGGTCCACGGACATCGGGTATCTTGGTGATGTAAACTCCATGAACCAGACAGGTCTCCGTGAAGGAAACTATACGGTCCTTGTAAGCGATATCAACGCATGCACATTTATGGAGACCTATGAACTTCTCAATCCTGAGCCTATAGCGATAGATACTTTCCTTGTAGATAGTGCATTCTGTGCCGGGTCTGCCACCGGGGCAATTGATATGCTTATGGTTGACGGTGGGGGTGTCCTTCCTTATAACTTCTCATGGAGCAATGGTGAGCTTACTGAAGACATCGGCAGCCTTTACTCTGGGGTTTATACCATCGTGATATTAGATGATAATGGCTGTATCCTGATCGATAGTGCAGAGGTCTTTGAAGCAGATCATTTTGGTGTGGATCTTCTTATTGCCAGTGATTACAACGGGGCAGTGATTTCTTGTACGAATGCTTCCGACGGAATGATTCATGTTGATACCCTGGGAGGATCACCACCCTACAACTATGAATGGAGCACCGGGGCCACCACGAGGAATCTTGAGAATGTACCTGCAGGATCTTATAGATTGGTGGTGATTGACAGGCATGGATGTGTCGACTCGGCCGATGTGGCCCTGGATGAACCTTCACCCATTGATTATTCCATGCAAATTCAGGATCCATTCTGTAATGGAGATTCCACCGGACAGATTGATCTGCTGGTCACGGGCGGAACCGTATATTCCATAGATGATTATGAAGTGTGGGTGGATGAGCTGGCCACCGGACCTTATGTAAGGGACCTGCCGGCAGGTGATTATCAAATCAGGATAGAAGATCTGAACGATTGTTTTACGGAGACCAGTGCTGAGTTAATAGATCCTCTATTACTGGAACTCAGTTTTGATACGGAGGATGCTTTCTGCCCGGACAAGTCCGATGGAGAGATGAGTCTGTACATTACTGGCGGTTCTGGAGGGTATTGGACCACATGGAGTGGAGGCTTGCCCGATGATGAGAATTATTTCAATGAGCTTTATTCAGGCGAGTATGTAGCCACTGTGACCGATGCGAACCAGTGTATTGCAGTCGATACAGTTCAGGTGGGCTTTACCCATGAATCCTGCCTGGTAATTCCGAATGCATTCTCACCCAATGGTGATGGATTCAATGATATGTGGCTGATCGAGGGGATTGAACTATATCCCGAAGTTGATATGAGGATCTTTGACCGTTGGGGCAGCAGGGTTTTCTATACGCCCAATGCTGCAGGGGAGCAGTGGGATGGTACTTTTGATGGCAGGCACCTGCCCATCGATTCGTATCACTATGTCATTAATCTGAATAATGATGAACCAGCCATCACGGGGAATGTAACCATTGTAAGATAGAAGCGTAACAGAGAGTAATGAAAAGGGGAATTGTATATATCATTGTGCTTCTTATTCTGAGCCTTACAGCTCAGGTAAAGGGGCAGGAATTGCCCCTTTATTCACAGTATGTTCTCAACGCATTTATGGTCAACCCGGCCGTAGCGGGCCATGATGGCTATACCAGCTTTAACACCACTGCCCGGCAGCAGTGGCTGGGATTCAGCCAGGCACCCCGAACCTATTCAGCATCCTGGCAAACACGAATTCTGAAGAGGTCATATAAAATCGTCAACCGGCCTGTTAAAAGTGATAACCGGCTCAAACCCAGCACCCATGGACGTGTAGGACTGGGAGCTTACCTGGTCAATGATGTCAATGCAAATGTGGCCCGAACAGGTTTTTCTTTTACCTATGCCTACCATATTTTTCTGGGTCGACAGCAACTCTCTTTTGGCTTGGCTGGCAAGGCATTTCAGTACCGGATTGATAAAGATCAGCTCACCTTTGGAGAAGCTGGCGATCCGGTGGTGAATAGCAATTTCAAGACCGTGGCTTATAGTCCTGATGCCGATTTTGGGATCTATTTTCAGGACCCCAACTACTTTGTTGGACTTTCGGTAAGTAATCTGCTTCAGACCTCGGTAAAGATAGGGTCCAACGATATTGCAGATTTCAAGACCTACAGACACTACTGGTTTATGGGCGCTTACCGTTTCCGTTTATCTGATATGTTTGAACTGGAACCCGGTGCCTTGCTGAAGTCCCCGGAGAACTGGAACCCACAGGGTGATTTTACGCTGAAGCTGTATGTCGCGGAGCAATTCTGGGGTGGACTATCCTACCGGACAAACAAAAGTATGATTCTCCTTGTGGGAGTTAAGATCGATGGACTCCATTTCGGGTACTCATTTGATTGGGCATTTTCGGAAATCGGGCATTTTAATTACGGATCGCACGAGATTGTCCTTGCCTATAAAATTGGGGATAATGCCCGCCGCTATAAGTGGCTGAACCGCTATTAGACTTTCCTGACTACAAAGTAGATATTTGATGGTGCAATTCGGTGGCGCTTCTTCACGCTGTGGTACCGGACATTAGCTTTTAAGAGCGAAGAGAGCAGGCGGTCGGCTCGAATATACCATCTATAAGAATAGAGCGGTTTTTTCAGGATTCCGTTAAAGATTTTTTGAAACTGGTAGGTCAGGGTAAAACAATGAACCCTGGCAATCACCTCCACATTTAGATTACTGAAAATCTTGTCAAAACAGGAAAGCGGAATTCCTCTTTCATTGCTTGTTAATCCAGGCCTGGGCCGGGTCCAGTCCCCCATGGAATTGATGGGTTCTCTAAGGAGCAATACCCCGTCTGG
>QMPQ01000283.1 GCA_003648635.1 Bacteroidota bacterium
CGTTAAATGCGAATCCGGATCCATCTCAATGGCCTTCAGATTATGCTTTTCAGCAAGCTCCATCTCCCCCACCATCTCATACAGGTAGGCCAGTTCAGAGAAAATATTGGCCCGGGTTGAGTCAATCTCCTTGGACTTTTCATAGTAGCCTAGCGCCTCCTCATAAGCTCCCTCTTCAACAAGTGAAGCAGCCAGCGACATCAGTGCATAGGCATCCTGGTCATTTAGTTCCACTGCCTTCCGGCTGTATTTCAATGACTCATCATTCCATGCTGCATCCAGAGTGAAATGGTATTTCATGGTATAAGCCTGAGCCATACCAGCAAATGCTAAGGCGAACAAGCTATCCTGTTCAATGGCAGAGTGAAAAAGATCAAGGGCCTCATCAATCACCTTCTCCGTTTCCACGCCTTCCCTGAGAATCCCCCTTCCGGTCAGATAGAGTTCATTGGCATCGTTCAGTGTTGATCCCCCAAGAGTAATCAATGCTTTTGTATCCGATTCCAGCTCCAGGCCAAGCATCGAAACCATCACCGAAATAACTTCGTCCTGTATGATCAGGTTCTTCTCTTTCGAGTAATCAAGCTTTTCCGACCGAATCAGGTTCTGTGTTTTCGCATCGATCAAATTCAAAATCAGCCTGCTGGAGCTTTGATCCATCTGAATGCTCCCTGAAATAACCAGCGATACACCGAACTTCTTTCTGGCCTCACTGGCTGTAATGGCTTCCAAAATTTCACTGGGCGGGATCACAGAGAATGATTGATTTGAATTCCCCACCTTCGAAAGCATATGAGTGAGCGATTCTACCAGGCCACTGGCAAAAAAGTTAAGTTCCATATCATCCCCAATAATTTTCAGAGGCAGTACAGCTATGGAACTACGGTTTGATCCACCCAGTGGATAGTCACTGTTCCTGAATAGTTTCGGATACATGAGTACGCCAATGACCACGATAAGTACAGCAATAATGATATTGCTGACTATTGGTTTCCTGACGCTCGCAGGACTTTTGCTGGGAGCGGTCTTCACGATACCGCCTGGAGATATGTCAAAGATCCATGAAAGGACAAATGTAATGACCGCACCCACCAAAAGAAGATAGAGGACCAGGTCTACAGTCCAGTCCGGGAAGCCCCATCTTGGGAAAATTATATCGGCCGCCTCCAGAATGATAAAAGCCGTACCGGCATAGATGGCCAATACACGCGGAACATTCCGACGTTTTAATTCATTCCAGAACTTGAAGGATCTTTGGTCCTTACCAGTCATCGCTTATAACTGTTGATCTAGGTAAACTTAAACAAAACCGACGACTGGAACAAAACTACCCGCTATGATGCTCCATCAAATTATCAGGCTCTCCAATCTCCTCCCTGGTGAATTTGTGAAGCCTGGTAATTTTTGCACCTTGCTGGTATGCAGCAGGTAAGATTCTTTTGGCAGCTGCCTTATTATCAACCTCAACAATCAGCCACGCTTTGTGATCACCGTCCATACACCCCCATTCAGCATTGGTTACAAAATGAGACCCTGAACGCATGAAGACCTGTATGGCACGCTTACACGAGTTTTTGTCTTCCCCGTGTGGAACTTCGATTATGTACCTTTCCATTGTTCTACCCTCCTATATTAGTTTATAGCTCTTTTTTTATAAATTCCACTCTGGAGGACGATCTGTTCTTCCTTCAGACCCAATAGGATATTCATCAGTTTCTCCTTTGTGGAAGGGCCCATCAAAACATTCAGCCCAAGTTTCGAAGGACCATTCTTCTTCAGTTTCTTAAAAAGATCCTCCAAAAAACTGGTGCCTTTGTCAGTTTCATCGCTTGTAAGCAGGTTCTTAAAACACAGCCTTTCAAGAATGTCATCCATATTTTCAGTGGTTCCCAGGAAACTTGCTGAAGCATAATCGGCCCAGGGAACAGGGAAATTCACTTCGCCCGAATCTTTTTTGAAAATATCATAGTATATAAAGGTCCCCTGTTCGCTCAGGACTCTTTCGATTTCAGAATAAAACTTAAGCTTATGACGAATATTCATCTGGACATGCTGGGTCCAGACCACATCAAAGGAGCCATTTTCAAAGGGCAGATCAAGTGCATTGCTCCATATATAATCAGTTTTGTCCTGGAGACCGACCAGTGCAGATAATCCCTTGGCAGTCCTGATGTACTCGTGACTAAGATCAATACCTGTGACCCGGCAATTGTAATCATCCGCAAGCATCCTTGAAGGTCCCCCGATTCCACAGCCAACGTCCAGGACTTTTGAATTTTCCAGTCTAATCCGGCTGGCAAGTTCAAGGCTTACCTCAGCTCCTCTTACGTGAAATTCATCCACATCAGCTATATCTCTTCTGGACACATTACTTAGTTCGATCTCCTGTTCTCCAAGTCGATTAAGTATGTCTTCATAGAGTCCTGGTGTGTGGTATTGATTTTCGATCAATGTGTTTAACGCTACCATATGTCATGAAATTAGTGATGGGGGTTCAGGTTCTACCTCTGGGGAGCAGTACCAAAATACCACCACTTCTCCGGTATCAGGTCCAATAAAGCAGAATTAACACCTTATTTAACAAGTAATTATGGGAGTGGTTGGCCCAAAAAGTCCAGAATATGGTAAGCTCGTCTGAAAAACTTTAGCTACTTTTATACTCTATCATGGTCAGCTCAGATTCAGATCCCATATATTCCATCCTCTACATCGATGATGAGGAGAACAACCTGATCAGTTTTAAGTCCACTTTCAGGAGGGATTATCATATTCATGTGGCCTCTACCGGTGAGCAGGGCTTAGAGATCATGGAAAAGTATAACATACAGGTGGTAATTACAGACCAGAGAATGCCTGATATGTCCGGTATTGAATTCCTTGAACAGATTGTACCCCTGTACCCCGATTGCATGCGGATGATCATGACCGGTTTCAGTGACATGGATGCCATTATCCAGGCTATAAACACGGGTAATATCTACCGTTATATTTCCAAACCCTGGAACCGGGAGGATCTTAAAATAACCATTGATAGTGCCCTGGAAGTATACAATCTCAAGTCTCAGAACAAAAACCTGATCGATGGTTTGAAAGAGGCCAATGAGAACCTGGAACGAAAGGTAATGGAACGTACCAGGCAGTATGAACAACAACAGTTGAATATTACCGACAGCATTCATTATGCGAGTCGAATTCAGAAGGCCCTGATGCTTCCATCCGAAGAACTGGAGCTTATCTTACCAAAGCATTTCATCCTGAACAAACCCAAGGATATTGTAAGTGGCGATTACTACTGGGTTTCCCACAAGGAAGACAAGTTGATTATTGCCGTGGCGGACTGCACCGGGCATGGGGTTCCTGGTGCCTTCATGAGCATTATGGGAATTAACTTTCTGAACGAGATCGTAAACAAGGCGAAGACCATTAAGGCCAATGAGATATTAAATGAACTCAGGGATAAACTGATCAAATCTCTTGGCCAGACCGGGCAAAGGGATGAAGCCAAAGACGGTATGGAAATGGCCCTATGTGTAGTAGATCCGGCCAATTATCGACTCCAGTTTTCAGGCGCCTTTCGTCCCATGTTCCTGCTCAGACAGGATGAACTCATAGTTATTAAGGGCGATCAAATGCCCATCGGTATTTATAATGAGAACGAGGTGCCATTTACAAACAAGGAAGTGCCTTTCAGGGAGAATGATATGATCTATCTGTTTACGGACGGGTATGTGGACCAGATTGGAGGCCTGAAAAGGAAGACATTCAAATCCATAAGATTTAAAGCACTGCTCAAGGAAATCCACTCCTTAGCCCTGGATGAACAAAAATCCATACTGAGAGAGGAACATGAGATCTGGAGATCCGGCATGGAACATATAGATGACATACTGATACTTGGGATTAGACTCTCCTTTAAGTAGATGGATTCGATTGCGATCTCGGCAGGGAGATTATAAACTCTGTTCCCTTTCCAGGTTCCGAGATCACATCAATGTTTCCATTGTGCTTTTCGATGATGCCGTAGCTGATTGAAAGTCCCAGTCCCATCCCCTTTCCCACTTCTTTGGTGGTAAAAAAGGGGTCAAAAATATGTTCTTTCACCTCAGGCTGCATTCCCTTGCCATTATCCTTGATGATGATCTTAACACCAATGGCACTGCTCACTGTTTGAATGAACAATTCCCCGCTGCCTGCCTCCATGGCCTGCAG
>QMPQ01000284.1 GCA_003648635.1 Bacteroidota bacterium
ATCAGAATTACCAGGCTTAGCTCCAGAACCTTGTTTAATATATGTTGAAACTGCCTCATTCTTCTACTTCCCTGATTCTTGTGATTAGATCATAGAGTTTTTCATTCTCCCGGTATGACTCCAATAGTTCGGTGACCTTGTCGGAAAAAGGCTCCTTGTCGGGATAGATAATGGTTACGCCTGCCTCTTTAACAATCTCCAGGGATTCTTTTTCAGATTCTGCCCACAGTTTACGCTGGACTGGTACCGATTCATCAGCTGCCTGCTGCAACCAGAGTTTCTCCTGCTCACTTAGCTTTACCCATACTTTCTGACTGATGATGAGTACATCTGGAACCATGGTGTGTTCATTGAGACAGTAGTATTTACATACTTCATAATGGTGACTGGTGTAAAAGCTGGGTGGATTGTTTTCGGCACCGTCTACCACACCACTCTGCAGGGCAGTATAGAGTTCCCCCCATGAGATAGGTGTAGGGGAGCCCCCCTGGGCTTTTACCATCTCCATGGCGGTAATGCTTTTCATTACCCTGATTTTTAATCCCTTCAAATCGTCCGGGTGATTAATGGGTGTATCAATGGTATAGAAACTGCGACTTCCGGCATCAAAAAAACACAGTCCCCTGATCCAGAATGGTTCCGTACTCAACAATAATTCGTCCCCTATCTCTCCATCCAGTACCTTGAAAGAGTGTTCTTTGGACCGGAAGATATAGGGAAGTCCCAGGACCTTGAAGTCCTCAGTAAAACTTTCCATTACGGCGGCCGACACCTTGGTGATGGCCAGGCTTCCAATCTGCAGAAGCTCCACACATTGTTGCTCGGACCCCAGCTGACCACTGGGATAGATTTCAATGGTAAGTTCTCCGCTTGATAGTTCTTTACACCGTTCTGCCATATAAACCATGGCCTGGTGAACAGGGTGGGAGGGATCGAGCCCATGGGCCAGTTTGAGTACTTTGCCCTGTTGTTGATTTACGCAGCCAGAGATTAAGAGCAGAAGAAATAGAGGGAGAATGAGTTTGGATCTTTTTTGCATGTGCTTTCCCAACTTATCTTTTCAGTTCGCCTATAGCATCCATGGCAAATCTGGATAATTCTTCCAACTTCTTATAATCCTTTTTGTTGATGATCTCGCTAGTAATCAATTGCGATCCCATTCCCACGCAAAAGGCACCTGCTTCAAACCATTCAGTCAAATTCTCCCGTGTAGGAGAAACACCACCCGAGGGCATGATATTGGACCAGGGGCAGGGTCCAAGGTAAGCTTTCATGAATTTAGCACCTCCAACAGTAGGTCCCGGGAACAATTTCACCACTTCGGCACCCAGTTCTTCGGCCTTATTAATTTCGGAAGCAGTGGCACAGCCTGGCATCCACAAGACCTTACGGCGATTGCATACCCTGGCCATCTCCTCATTGAGCAGGGGGGAAACAATAAACTTTGCTCCCAGCTGAATATAGAGAGAACAAGTCCCGGCATCCACCACTGTTCCAACCCCCAAAATCAGGTCGGGCATCGCCTCGCGGCTCCATTTGACCAGTTCAGCAAAAAGTTCATGTGCCAGGTCGCCCCGGTTGGTAAACTCAAAGATCGTCATCCCACCCCGGTAGCAGGCCGAAATCACATCCTTCATTACTTCGAGGTCTGGATTGTAGTAGAGCGGGATGGCACCGGATTCCCTCATTTTCAGAGCTACGTCAATTCTTTTCATGCTTAAAGATATTATTTATCTATTTAGCCGTAAAACCATTTCACTTTAGGGAATGGATATAAGGCGATTTTTTTGTATATTACATACTGTATTCAATAACCAAGAATACAACAACCGCCGGGCAGGCGGGGCTGGTCTGTGGATCGAATCGCATAAGCGGTCGGAAGCAGAAACCCGCAAGAAACCGCAAGGAAGTATTGACCGATATTTTTTATTGGAATCCATTTCATTTTTGGAATGGAGGATGTCAATGTTGACTGGTGTAAACGATGGATTGGGTCCAGCGTTCGGCTTCCGTTTTCAGATAGTTTGTAATCTCCTCAAGGGAGCTCCATTTAGGGTCCTGATGTTCCCACAGGGCATAGAACCTGTACGGAATGGACTCTCCAGGGAAGGCATCCAATAAAGCATAGTAGGTCTGGATAATGCCCTCACCTTCATTTCTGGTCTCCCCGTATGATTTCAGATAAGGATTGGCTACCACCAGGGCCATGGCCAACAGGGAGCCATCCTCTGACTGATGATCGAAGGTGATCAGCGCTGTATATTGATCATTCAGTTTACTCAGGTGCAACTCTTTACTTTTCATGTTTACAATTCCGGGTACCAGGGCCATGGACTCTTCCATTCCATTGTAAATGACATTGCTCTGGTAGCAATGGCGTCCTGCAATAATATCGATCTGGTGGACCACGTTCAGCGTATGATCTTCCAGAGACCAATCCGTATAGCTTAGATTGAACCTGCTTCGCAGTGGTCCACGAAACACTACGTCATAGCTGCCTGATCCATTATCACCCACGCGATATAGGGAGTCATTATACATATAAGCGATGCCTCCAGCACCAAGACTGGTTCCTACTTTAAGCACATCCATTCCCCATTCCCCTGGTTCATGATAACTGGGTTCACCCTTCATTCCTACTCCATCCATCACCATAGCTGTGGTGGTTTTTCCGAAAATATCCATCCCATTTCGCTGATCCATATAATTGCGGAATCCCACCCTGTCATTCTCCCATGCAGCTCCCTCCATTTGAAATGCAGCCTCTGTAATTCCGGAGTAATTGTGGTAAGAGATACCTTCCAGTCTCTGAGCGCTGTTAAGTTTTTGATAATTGTTCTCCGCATCTCCCAGATGTAGATTGGTCCTGTCAGGAAAGACCGGATACTCCTCTGGAAGTACAAATTTTATTACTATTTTCTGAGATGCCTTTGGTTCCATGGTATTCAGGGCAAAAAGCTCATCCCACCTGCCATCACCATCCAGATCATCGGCCTGACAGGGAATATAATCCCCTTGCAGGTCTGTCAGAACAGGAAGCTGATCACCGGGGATGTCAAACCATCGGGATAGTTCACCTCGTGACAAAAGGATAATGGCATCACTGCGCATTTGATTCATTGGGTTGGTCACCTGAAGCGTAACTTCAGGAGCAGAGCTGCAGGAAATTGCAAGTATTCCCGTAAGCAGGTAAAAGAAGATGTTTCTATGCATGGTCATGAACTTCTTTGATATTATAATTTCATTTTTCGTTGGAAGGTTTACCAATGGTAGCCAGAATGCCCCCATCCACATAAACCACCTGGCCATTCACAAAATCGGATGCCCTGGAGGCAAGAAATACGGCTGTACCTGCCAGGTCTTCAGGATCCCCCCATTTGCCGGCAGGTGTTCTGTTTATAATAAATTCATTTAATGGATGTCCTTCTGCCCGGAGTGGAGCAGTCTGTTCGGTGGCAAAGTAGCCCGGGCCAATACCATTGATTTGAATGTTGTACCTGGCCCATTCGGTGGCCATGGATCTGGTCAGCATTTTTAATCCACCTTTAGCGGCCGCATAGGCCGATACGGTATTTCTTCCCAGCTCACTCATCATGGAGCAGATATTGATAATCTTGCCATTGCTACGCTCTACCATCCCTTGAGCCACGGTTTTTGCCATGATAAACTGGCCGGTAAGATTCACATCCAGTATCTCTCTGAAATCCTTGGCCTTCATCTCCAGGATGGGGATCCTTTTAATAATGGCAGCATTGTTGACCAGTATATGGATGGGGCCCACCTCTTTTTCCATTATTGGGATGGTATTTTCAACTGCATTTTCATCTGTAATATCAAGCAGGTAGGTGTGGACTTTTATCCCTTTTTTTGCATATGCACTTTTTGCAGATTCAAGTTTACCCGGTGTATGACCATTTATAATGAGGGTAGCTCCAGCTTCGGCCAGTCCAAAGGCCATTGCCATTCCAAGGCCATGAGTCCCGCCTGTAACCAGAGCATTTTTCCCTCTTAAATCAAATAAATTTTGTGCCATTGTTTCAGTATTTAACGGATTTCATTGGGCTGGATCATATCCATATCCCCGTAATCAAGATTCTCACCGGCCATACCCCATATAAAGATATAGTTACTGGTTCCGGCAGCACTGTGGATGGACCAGGG
>QMPQ01000285.1 GCA_003648635.1 Bacteroidota bacterium
CAAACCAAGAGCTTGTTCTTTAAACTCAGATTTGTCAGCAAGGTAAAGAAAGCGATTAGTGGTGATCTCTCCTCATATATCAACCGGACTTATCCTCTTGAGAACGCCGAGGAGGCTATTGCCTATTACAGGGAACATATGTCTGAAGGTAAAATCCTTCTGAAGATTGGATCTGATTGATTACTTTTACCAGAATGAAACTTTCATCGCTAATTATTCTGCTGGCCATTATGGCCATAACTGTCGGTCTGGATTCATGCCAGTCTGGGGCAGCCAATGAGGAGAGCCCTTCCGAAGCCCCTTTTCTCTGGGAGAATGCAAATATCTATTTCCTGCTTACGGACCGCTTTAACAATGGCGATCCTTCCAATGATGTGAACTTCGACCGAAGCGACAAAACGGCCAAGCTGCGTGGTTTTGAAGGGGGTGATCTCAAGGGGGTCATTCAGAAGATTGAGGAGGGTTATTTTGACAATCTGGGCATCTCTGCCCTGTGGACTACACCCTGGATGGAACAGATCCATGGAGGTACCGATGAGGGGACCGGAAAGACCTACGGATTTCATGGCTACTGGATCAGCGACTGGACCAGCATCGATCCCAATTTTGGCCGCGAAGAAGATTTGGCGAAACTGCTGGAGACGGCACATGCCCATGGCATCAGGGTAATCATGGATGTGATCGTCAACCATACGGGTCCGGTTACAGAACTTGACCCTGTCTGGCCCGATGAATGGGTCCGTACCGAACCCCAATGCACTTACCAGGATTATGAGAGTACTGTTACCTGTACCCTTGTGAAAAATCTTCCAGACATCCTCACCGAATCGGACCAGGAGGTGGAGCTCCCACCCCAACTATTGGAGAAGTGGGCAAAGGAGGGCAGGTTGGAGAAAGAGATGACTGAACTGGATGCCTTTTTTGAGCGTACCGGCTATCCCAGGGCACCCCGTTACTATATCATCAAGTGGCTTACGGATTTTGTCCGCAAATATGGCATTGATGGATACAGGCTCGATACAGCCAAACATATTGAAGAAAGCATCTGGGGTGAATTGGGGAAAGAGGCACAAGCCGCCCTTGAGGACTGGAAGCATCTTCATCCTGATAAAGTCTTGGATAATAACGACTTCTATATGGTTGGTGAAGTCTATGGATATGGCATCTCAGGAGGAAGGCTCTATGGATTTGGGGATCGGGAGGTGGACTTCTTCAATCACGAGATTGATGCCATGATTAACTTTGAATTCAAGGAAAGTGCAAAATTGGATTACGAAAAGTTGTTTGCCTCTTACTCCGAAAAACTACAAGGTCCCTTAAAGGGTGTAAGTGTAGTGAACTATATCAGCTCACATGACGATGGAGGACCCTTTGACAAGAAACGGTTAAAAACCATAGAAGCTGGAACCAAGCTGTTGCTTTGCCCTGGTGCCTCCCAGGTATACTATGGAGATGAAAGCAGCAGGGAGCTGGACATACCCGGAACAGAAGGGGATGCTACACTGCGCTCTAAGATGAATTGGGAAGAGATTGAATCCAATGCGGTCCGAAACGGCGTACCCACTGCTGAGATATTGTTACATTACCAAAAACTGGGACAGTTCCGCAGGGATCATCCCTCGGTGGGCGCCGGCATACACCACATGATTTCTGAATCGCCCTATATTTTCTCAAGGGTATATGATACAGATGAATACAGTGATCGTGTGGTAGCCGGACTGGAGCTGAAGCCCGGGAAAAAGCAGATCGATTTAAACGGACTGTATGAAGAGGGAACCGTTTTAAGGGATTATTATTCAGGACTGAAAGTCTCTGTAAAGGGTGACAAGGTCACTGTGGATTCTCCCTACACTATGGTGTTACTGGGACTGTAAAAGGGCAGCAATGAAGCACTATCGCATCGATTCGTCCCTGCTCAGCCTGGAGGAATTTAAAGAGCTGACTGCAAACAGAAGAATGTTACCCGGTCGGGTGATGCTTCACGAACAAATGGACGTAAGATTCGGTCTGCTAAAGAGCTCTGGCATGGAGACCCTGGGAGATGTATTACGCATCCTGGGCTCCAAATCAAAAATTCACTCCTTTGCGATCCAGACTGGACTAACTGAGGACTATCTGGTGCTATTGAAACGGGAAGCAGGAAGTTATATCGCCAAACCCATAGCTCTCTCCTCCTTTCCAGGCATCCCCTTCGAGTATGTGGAACTCTTGAAATCAAGGGGAATAAATAATACAAAGGATCTGTTTATGCAGGTTCAATCGGAACACCAGCAGGAAGAATTATCCGCAAGCACCGGCATCCCTGCTTACAGGCTGAAAGAGCTATCCTCCCTGTGCGATATTTCAAGAATCACCGGGGTAGGTGGCATCTTTGCCAGGGTGCTATACGAAGCAGGAATCCACTCCACAGAAGCGTTTGCAAGCACAGATCCTCCAACACTCCTCAAATCTTGTCAGCTCGTCATTGAAAAACATGGATATGCGGTCGGGAAGCTTGGTGAAGAAGATATGAACTATGGTATCCACTATGCAAGGGTTGTAGTATCTTGCGATCACCTCAGGGACAATTCATGAAACAGATCATCTCAATTTTCGCATTCATCCTATTACTAAGCTGTCAACCAGCAGAAGCACAGCGTGACTTCTCCGACTCGGAGATTACCAAACTGGTTCTGCTTGGAACCGGCAATCCCAATCCCTCGCCCAGTCAATCGGGCTGTGCTCTGGCCCTGGTGGTTCATGATACGCCGTATATAATCGATTTTGGGCCGGGACTGGTTCGGAAATCTGCTGCGCTCACTCCCAGGTATGGAGGGACTATCGGGGGACTGAAAACTTCGAAGCTGAAGACAGCCTTCCTGACCCATCTGCACTCCGATCATACGGCTGGCTATGCCGACCTGATCCTAACTCCCTGGGTAATGGGCAGAGATGAACCCATGGAAGTATATGGTCCGGTAGGAATTGGTTCTATGACAGAGCATATATTAGAGGCCTATGAGGAGGATATCCGATATCGCGTATATGGGGATGAACCAACCAACGACCTGGGCTGGAGAGTTAACTGGCATGAGTTTCAGGAGGAGGGGGAAATCTACTGTGACAGTAATATTGTGGTGGAGGCTTTTCCGGTGACCCATGGATCCTGGCCCAATGCCTGGGGGTATCGCTTTACCACTCCAGACCGGGTAATTGTAGTATCGGGCGACTGCAAGCCCTCTCCCAAAGTGGTAGAATATGGCAAAGGAGCTGATATCCTCGTCCATGAAGTTTATAGTCAAGCGGGATATGAGACCAAAAGTGCGGATTGGAAAGCCTATCATGCCGTACATCATACCTCCACTCTTGAATTGGCCGAAATAGCTCAAAGGACAATGCCGGGAAAAGTAGTTCTCTACCACATTCTATTCTGGGGCAGCAGCGAAGCGGAATTGTTGCAAGAAATCCACGAGGTATATAAGGGCGAGGTGTTTGCAGGACAGGATCTGGATATTTTTTAATAACTGGGAGTGAGACATGTGCTGCTAATAGCCTTATTGTTCCTGATTAAAACTCCATCATTTGGAATACAGCCTCCTGCCGGGGACACGATAATCTACCTCTTTCCCGGTCAGGGTTCCGATGAGAGACTTTTCAAACACCTGGTACTCCCCGCAGGGTACGATACAGTACATATCTCCTACCCTGTTCCGGACAAACATGAAACCCTGGCAGAATATGCTGCCCGGTATATTGAAAAAATTGACTGCTCTGGCCCCTACATCCTCATGGGTGTATCGCTGGGCGGAATGATTTGCACCGAACTAAGCGATACCCTGTCTCCATTGAGGACCATTCTTATTTCCAGCGCCAAATCCACCCATGAGCTACCCGGAAGGTACACTTTTCAGAAGCATATCCGCCTGAACCGCATTATTCCCAAGCGGATGACCAAAGGGGGGGCCAGATTGCTCCAGGGAATTGTGGAACCCGACCGCAAGCACGACAAGGAGACATTCAAAGATATGCTGAAGGCCAAGGACCCGCTCTATTTAAAGCGAACGGTGGATATGATTATTAACTGGGACCGCTGCACTTACTCGGATAAGATCGTCCACATCCACGGAGACAAGGACCATACCATTCCCATCAAGAATG
>QMPQ01000286.1 GCA_003648635.1 Bacteroidota bacterium
CAGTCCGGCTCCCCCGTAAAACAACACAGTTGGTTTCTTGAATGCCTCTCCCATGAAGCCTCCTGTTTTGAGAGCTCCTTCTTCGTCCAGGGAGTAAACTTCGGTAAACCTGTCATGTTTCTCCTCGGGGACGTAAAAGCCTGTATCATCCATATGCAGTGGGTCAAAAATCTTTGATTTGAAGTATTCATCCAGAGGGACTCCAGATAATACCTCCACCAGGTATCCAGCCACATCAATGGAAAGACCATACTCCCAGGCAGTCCCAGGCTGAAATTTCAGTGGCAATGTTGCAAGGATTTTGACCTTATCCCCTATGGTGGCTGAATCCCAACCTCCAACACCGGTCACCCGGTATAAAGAATCCACATAAGACTGCCCCCATCCGTATACGATTCCAGAAGTATGGGTTAGCAGATGCCGGATAGTCAATTCATTTTCCTGCGGATCAAGCGATTCTGTTTCAGGATTATACACCATCACATCAGCAAATTCAGGTATATACATAGACAGCTTATGGTCAAGTTCGAATTTCCCCTCATCATAGAGTGTCATAAGTGCCACTGCTGTTATTGGTTTTGTCATGGAAAAGATCCTGAATATAGAGTTTTCCTCTACAGGCTTCTGCTCCTCTATATTTGCATATCCAAAGTTCTCCCGGTGTACGATTTTACCATCCTTCATCACCAGGGTGGCGATTCCAGCCCATTTCCCGCTGTCAATGAATTCCTGCATTTTTTGAGTAGCCAGCGCCAGGGTATCGCTGGAAAGACCAACTTTTTCTGGGGTGGTAGTTAATGAACCTTGTCCGCATGATGCGATCAGAATCAGCAAGGCAGCCAGGGGGATGAATAATTTGAAATGCTTTTTCATTTTCGTTGAAGGATTTTGGGGTAAGAATTTTCAATGATACATAATAAGTTTCGAAATAGGAAAGGCAACATCCTTTTATAGGCTTTCGGGTATTATCACAAAGGAATACTTATACTCACCAGGTGGGATGGTATACTCCTTGTGAACGGGTCTTCCCCACGAGGTGTCTCCACCCACACCCATTTGCATATGATCAATATTCCATTGTACAATTTCTCCAGTTTGAATTTCCGCACCATGGCGGGTACTAACAGGGACCAGTCCGGAGGCTGACTGGCCACCATCTTTCCCTTCCACATAGTCAAGTTCTGCAGTGTTGAATGGCCATACACTTCCGCTTAGCAAGCGATTATCCGTGGGATGTACCGTAAGCTCAAGTGCATCTGATGTAACTTTTATCCAGCGTATATCTGTTTTGTTCCCGGTCTCCTGGGGCCGTGAATAGCGGTGAAATTGATCAATAATGGCTCCATTGTATATGCCGATTTTTCCAGATAATTTCCTGTCCCGGTAGGTTTCATGTGGCCCCCTTCCGTACCAGGCTGTTTTAGTGTAGCGATCAGATAATGTCAAATACATCCCTAACCTTGGAATATTGGGTAGTGAGTCAATGTTGGGAGTGAAGTAATAATCGACACCCAACTCTCCCTCAGGTGAAAGTGTGTAGGTAAGATAGAGAGATGCGATTTTATCAGGTAACTGGTACTCCAATTCAAAAACCACACCTAGGTTGGAGATGGCCGGAGGAAGGATCATTGTGGCATGGGCCTCTTCTGTGGCACTTTTCCATATGGCTGCCCATTCATGCATGCCATTCCCCAGGTCATTGTCGGTGGGTGCTCTCCAGAAGTTGGGACGAATGGGATGATCGCTTATTAGCTCTCCCATGTAGCTCCAGCTAACAATTTCTCCCGATTTCTTATCAAGGATTAAAGTGGTGTGATCATTCTGAATGCTAGTATGATCGTCGCTCGTCGCCACGCTAAAAGGTGCTCCAGTATTATCTGAAGCAGCTGGAGACTTGTATTCCTGTACTATGAACTGCTCAAAAGCAAGCTCATGACCCACTTCCAGAAGCCCGGCAGCCTTTGAGGTAATTAATTGGGTCCTTAGGATATATTCTTTGTCAGATTTGAATGTACCCAGGCCTATCCTGAATTGCTGTGTTTCACCCGGCTTAATTTGCAGGTCTTCAACATGTCCCTGTTTTATTTCCCGGCCATCTTCAAGCAAGGTCCATTCCATGTTTATCCCATGAAGCGGGGCAAATACATTTTTATTGGTGATCTCTAGCGTGGAGGACTTCATATCCCATTGAAAATGAGCTGACTGGTACACTTTTTTTACCTCATACAAATGTGGATGTGGGTTCCGGTAGGGATCCACCAGGCCATTGTTGAGGAAGTTACCATCGGTAGGCAGGTCGGGATGGTAATCGTGTCCGTAAGCAAGATAGGGCTCTCCATAAGCATCTTTGTACTCCAGCGATTGGTCCACCCAATCCCAGATAAATCCTCCCTGCAATGATGGATAACGATCTATAATATCCCAGTAATCCTGCAAGTTACCCACTGAATTTCCCATGGCATGGGCATACTCGATCATTATCGCAGGTTTGTTGGGCTTGCTTTCTCCATAAGCTTCCAGCGACTCCGGCCTGGGATACATGGGACAAAAGATATCTGTATAATCCTCCCTTCCAGCAGGTTCGTACTGTACAGCCCTGGTGGAGTCCACACTTTTCAGCCACTGATAAAGGTTCCTGAAGACCTCCCCTTCACCCGCCTCATTTCCGAGTGACCAAAGGATAATGGAAGGATGGTTCCGGTCGCGGTAATACATGCGTTCCACACGGTCTAAATGCGCTGGCAGCCACAACATCTCATTACCCAGCTGGGTAGCTTCATCCAGGGCCAGCGGATGACTTTCTATATTGGCCTCATCAATAACATACAATCCATATTTGTCACAGAGATCATACCAGTAGGGGTGGTTGGGATAGTGACTGCTGCGGACCGCATTGATGTTATTTTGTTTCATCAGAGCGATATCCTTTTCCATGGAGGCTTTGGATACCACATGACCGGTGTGAGGATCGGTCTCATGCCTGTCAACTCCCTTTATGGTAATCACCTTTCCATTGATCAGCAACTGGCTGTTTTTGATCTCCACGTTTCGGAAACCAATCTGTTTTTGAATGAATTGATTGTTAAGCGGATTGTCAGGATCTAATAGGCTTATATTGAGATTGTAGAGTTCAGGAGTTTCGGCTGTCCAGGCCAGGACATCGGCTAGTTTAAATTCGAAGCTATTTCCGGCAATGCCCCCCGCAGGGATCTCAATGCTGTTTTCATTGGCAATCAGAATGCTCCCTTCCCGGGATATCTGGATTTGAAGCTTGCGTATTCTTGTTTCATCCGATCTATTCTCAATGGCTGTCTGAAGCCCGAAAAGGCCATCGCGATACTGCTCATCAAGCCCTGCATACACCTGGAAATCTGCAATGGAGACTTGCGGCTTTGTGTAGAGGTAAACCTCCCGCTCGATACCACTCATACGCAGCATGTCCTGGCTCTCCAGGTAACTGGCATCGCTCCATCGGTACATCTGAATGGAGAGCAGGTTCTCACCTGGGTTCAGGAAGGAGGTGATATCAAACTCGGCTGGGGTTTTGGATCCCTGGGAGTAGCCGGCAAACTGTCCATTGATATGGAGGTACATGGCCGACTTGGCACCTGCAAAGTGGAGTATTACCTGTTGATCTGACCACTCTTCGGGAATTGAAAATGTATGCCGGTAGCTACCCACCGGATTGTAATCTTTGGGAGCATCTGGCCATTTGGTAGTAAAGGGATAACGCTCATCCAGATAGATAGGATGTCCATAACCCTCCACCTCCCAGTTGGCAGGTACTGCTATCAAATCCCAATTGCTATCATCCAGATCCACCTCATAGAAATTCTTTATCCGGTTCCTGGGAGATGCGGTCCAGTGAAATTTCCAATCTCCGCTCAGGGAGATATATCGCTGCGATGAACCAGGCTCGTCCTGCTCTGCAAGTGCCCCCGATTCGTATGCAAAAAAATCTGCATGCGGAGCCAGTTTATTGACAGCGAAAATGGTATGATCACTGTGCAGGTCCTGTTTTTCCCAGCGTTCTTTGGGGCTACAAGACAAGAGCATCAGCAAGAGCGAAATGAGAGTGCTAACTTTTACCATAATCCTGCATAAAATCTTCGCTGAGTACTCTTTTCAATGCTCCA
>QMPQ01000287.1 GCA_003648635.1 Bacteroidota bacterium
AAAGAAAAAGTGATGGACTTTCCCGCCGGATTCAAGGTAGGTATCCCTGCTCTGCTGGGAGCCATAGCCGGAGCTTTTATTGCAGTGAATCTGAATGATGAGGTGATGAAGCTGGCCATTGCCGGGGTCATGATCCTGGTCTTCATCCTGATGCTGCTAAAGCCCAACCGATGGATCAACAGTCACGAAGATCACCCTCCCATCCCTTACTGGGTTCAGGTCATTGTTTTCTTTTTTGTGGGGATCTATGGGGGATTTATACAGGCAGGAGTTGGCTTTTTCCTGCTTACCAGTCTGGTGCTTGGAAGCGGCTTTGAACTCTTAAAGGCCAATGCCCTGAAAATCTTCGTGATATTGCTTTACACGCCCCTGGCCCTGGTGATTTTCTTTTTGCATGGAGATGTGGATATCAAATTGGGACTGGTACTGGCCGTGGGGAATATGATTGGTGCCCTGATCGGAACAAAAATAGCGGTGAAGGGGGGAGCGGTATTTATCAGGTATTTTGTGCTGGTTGCCATTCTGGCTGCAGCCACCAAGCTGATTCTGGATGCCATTAAGGCACTATGATGTACTTGATCCAGCCTGTCGGACGGTAGTTGGCATCTGGGTCCACTGAGAATTTACTCTGTTGTTTTTGTCACTAGGACACCCTGGCCGGTTTTTCACAGGATTTTGTCTGGGGTTTTGTCTGGGAAATTTTCCGTCAGCTCCTACTCCACAATAAGCCCAATGCTATATGAGTAAGCCCAATGCTATATGCGGCGCATTTTCCGCGAGCAAGAACGATGAGTTCTTCGCGGTTCTTGGTTCTTTTGAGTTCTGCCCTGGTGCTATGAATAATCTCTTTCAGGTCTGCTACCGGCCGGTTATTGTATTACAGTGAACCGGTTCATCAATGAGGATATGCCTGTGATAGAAACCTGTCAAGTCAATGTAATCGGTCCGGGTTTCCGTGGCATATCCAATTTCCAGGGAATTGACCCCAGCGCTTAGCAGCAAATTCATAGGAGTTACGATGCCGGATCTTTCATTCAGGTAAAGTTTGCTGTGATGGTATAGACAGGGCTGATGTCGACACGAAGAACGAAAAAATCAGGAATAGATATAAATTATCCAGTTATTAACTAAATAGATATTGATTTGGATAATAAATATCTATCTATGGATATATTTTATCCGAAAAAGCACCGAATAAGTATAATAAATGGATATTTTACATCTCTTTTCCGTGTTCATCTGACCAGGATACTTGCAGAGACAATCGATATAAGGTATATCAAAGATCTCCCGGACAAACAGCATACAAGATAATGGGACCCGAAAATAGCAGAATCAAGAGTCTATAATACTGATTATCTATGACTTAAAAAGTCATCTGAAAAGAAGTGACGAAAACAAGAAAGTTGGGTCTGGTATTGGCCGTTGGGAACATGACCGGTGCCTGGATAGGTACAAGGATGGCTGTGAAGCGGGGAGCGGTATTTATCAGATATTTTGTGCTGGTTGCCATTCTGGCTGCGGCCACCAAGTTGATTCTGGATGCCTTTAAGGCACTATGATATACCTGATCCAGCCCGTCTGCCTGTAATTGGCGCTCTGGTCCACCGAAAACTTACTCTGCTTGGCAGCTTCCACCACCATATCCCAGATGCATTTATTCTGGTAGGTGGAACTGGTTACAATGGCGCTGATCACATTACCGTTCCGGTCCACCTGAACCTCCACTTTTACTTCAATCTTTTGGGTTACATCACAACCCGACATGTTGGGAAGTGGCCATGTTCCCCGGGCCTTTCTTGATCCAAGCCCATAGGAGTCTACATTGTTACCCAGTCCGCCCCCCGTACCGTAGTCGTCGGCATCCGGACTCCCGTTGGGATCGCCTTGATTTCCACCGCCCTGGGTGATTCCTTCGGAGCCTTCAGTTTCTCCCACGCCCTGATTTCCAAAGGCATCTCTTCCCAGGTTGTTGAGTCTTTCCGCCTGCGCCTGTCGCTCACGCTCAATGCGCTCCTGTTCTTCGCGGGCCTCACGCTCGATGCGTTCCTGTTCGATACGCTGCCGTTCAAGCTCCTGCTGGCGTTGTCTCTCCAATTCCTGCTGACGCTGACGTTCAAGCTCTTCAGCTGTAGGCTTGGGCTTCTCTATAACCTTGGTCTCCTCTACATCCTGAGTCTGATCCACCTCTACCGGATCGGGTGGCGTATAAGCTTCTCTGGTTTCCTCAACAGGTTCCACATATTCTTCCACCTCTTCTTCGACGGGCTCCTGGCTACGGCTTACCTCCTCTTCGGGATTCCCTGCCTGCTGGTCGTCTCCCATCGGTTCAAAATCGCCCAGGCCAAACTCATCGGTGCCAAAATTGACCAGGATTCCTTCCTCCTCAGGTGGAGGATCGGGAAAGGTAAGTCCGGCAAACACCAGCAGCAAAAGCAGCAGTGCATGGTAGACAATGGTCGCTATGAGGCCTCTTCTTTTGAGCTTCATGGTATTTATATAACGATTAACCCGAGGGTCTGGTTCCAAGGATCACCTTATAACGGTTTCTTTTTGCTATATCCAGAAAGATAAATACCTCTTCCATATTGAGGTTCCGGTCTGCATTCAGTCGCACTGTTGGAGCCTCTCCGTAGTTTTCTAGTTTTTTTCTGAGCACACCCTCCAGTTCGGAAAGAACATATACCTGGTCGTCCACATAGATGGTTTTATCCTGCCCGATGGATACCACCAGTACAGGATTGGACTGGGTCTGGTTATTGCTCTCGGGAAGCTGCACATCCTGAGCAGCCGGGACAATCAGTGTGGAAGTGATCATGAAAAAGATCAGTAAGAGGAAGACAATGTCGGACATGCCCGACATGGAGAAGTTCTTATTGGTTTTATGTCTCGATTCTATGGCCATTACAGTTGTTTAAGCACCACGGTGTAATCTTTCTCTGCAGCCACATTCATGATCTTTACCGCATCGCCCACTGAAACAGCAGGTGAGGTGACCACCTTGATGGTTGGATCTGGTAAGCCCTGTAGTTTTGATTCAAGTACCATGCCAAGGTCCTCCAGGGAAACGGTTTTACCATCCACTGTAATGCGGCTCCCATTATGTATGGTTACGGTAGGGATCCTGGATTCACCCTGTATGATTACCTGTCCGCGACTTGGAAGCAGCATCTTCAGTGCATTGGGTGCAATCAGGGTGGAGGTCAGCATAAAAAAGATAAGCAAGAGGAATACAATGTCGCTCATCCCCGACATCGCGAAGTTATCCAGTACCCTGTTCCTGGGTTTTAAAGCCATTGCTTCCTATTTAGCAGGTTCGTTAAGCAGGTCGATAAACTCGGAAGTACCTGCTTCCATGTTGTTAATTACCTTATCAACCCTGGCCACCAAAGTATTATAAGCGAAAAAGGCAATAATACCTACGATCAGACCAGCAACAGTTGTTATCAAAGCAGTATAGATACCACCTGAAAGTTGTCCTACATTGATGTTATTCCCTGCAGTGGACATCTGGTGAAAAGCCTGTACCATGCCAATCACCGTTCCCAGGAAACCAATCATGGGGGCCCCTCCGGCCACTGTGGCCAGTGTGGGCAGTCCTCTTTCCAGTTTGTAAATCTCCAGACGCCCCACATTCTCGATGGCTGCATTCACATCATTAAGAGGGCGCCCGATACGGCTGATACCCTTTTCGATCATCCTGGCTACCGGGTTATCGGTGGACTGGCACAGTGTATGGGCCGAATCTACCTTACCATCAATGATATAGTCCTTTATGCGGTTCATGAAGTTCTGATCCACTTTAGCCGCTTTCTTTATGGCAAACCAGCGCTCAAAAAAGATATATACTGCGATAAAGCTCAGGATCACAATGGGTAGCATCACCCAGCCGCCCTTGAGGGCAATATCGATAAAAGATTCTGTAGAGGTCCCCTGTATACTACTGGTATCCAGATTGGTAACCTGAAGAATAATCAAGTTTTTCATGCGTGTTGAATTTCCGTCGAATATATGACAATAAAACGGGATATACTTCGGTGTAGTATATCCCGTTATCAAAGATTTAGCTCTTTTATTAACAGTCTCTCATTAGTGGTTTAGTGATGTAGGATAAGAGCTTGCA
>QMPQ01000288.1 GCA_003648635.1 Bacteroidota bacterium
AACATCAAAAATTGTTAAGAACAGTTGATTTCACAGATTTCTTAGTTTAGACGAAGATCTTTACGTTGAAAACCCCGGAATATTGTTCATAACTGCCTATTTTTGGGAATACTGATTAGTTACTTTTAATTTAATGTTATTCTAAAAGCATTTTCTATATCTTTGCTTTTCTTTTCAAACTAAACACTTAAATATAAGAGTTATGAGTAATATTTTTGCACTATTCTGGTTGCTTCCCGTGGCTGCAGTGGTAGCACTGGTTTTCGCCTGGTATTTTTTCAAGAACATGATGAAGAATTCAGAGGGAACAGACCGGATGAAGGAGATTGCACAGTACGTACGTGAGGGAGCTATGGCTTACCTGAAGCGCCAGTACCGTGTCGTCGGTTATGTATTTGGTATTCTGTTTATTATTTTACTTGTACTAGCCTACATGGGAGTACAGAACCCCTTTGTGCCGGTGGCATTTCTTACTGGTGGATTCTTCTCCGGTCTCTGCGGATTCCTGGGAATGAAAACAGCAACATTTGCCTCTGCAAGAACTGCACATGGAGCTTCCAAGTCCCTGAATAAGGGACTGCAGGTTGCTTTGCGTAGTGGTGCTGTGATGGGACTGGTTGTTGTAGGCTTCGGACTGCTGGATATTACCGGCTGGTTCTGGGCTCTGAACAAATTTATCTTCAGCCCCGAGCACATGGAGCATGGTCTTCAATGGCTGGGTCTGACCTTCGTACATGAAGGAACAACTGAAAAGGAAAAACTGGTTGAGATTACTGCCGTGATGCTTACTTTCGGTATGGGTGCATCCACCCAGGCTCTATTTGCCCGTGTGGGTGGAGGAATATTTACCAAGGCTGCCGATGTGGGTGCTGACCTGGTAGGTAAAGTGGAAGCCGGTATTCCTGAGGATGATCCACGTAACCCTGCAACCATTGCTGATAACGTTGGAGACAATGTGGGTGATGTGGCCGGAATGGGTGCTGACCTATATGAATCCTATGCGGGTTCAATTCTGGCGACTGCCGCACTTGGTGCTGCTTTACCCGGACTATCCGGGATTGATCAGGGCATGGCCGTTGTGGCTCCTATGATCGTTGCCGCCATTGGTATTGTTCTCTCCATCATTGGAATTTTTATGGTAAGGGCAAAGGATTCGGCTACGCAGAAGAACCTGCTCAATGCTTTGCTGCTTGGTACAGGGGGCAGTTCAGTCTTGATCCTGGCTGCAATGGCCGGAATGGCAGCACTTGGCTGGGTAAGCTGGGGTATCTTTGGTGCCGTGGTTGCAGGTCTGACTGCCGGTGTGATCATCGGACAGGGAACCGAACTTTTCACCTCTGATGAGTATAAAGCCACCAAGGGTATTGCTGCAGCAACACAACAGGGCCACGCAACCACCATTATTGAGGGTATGGCAGTGGGGATGTACTCCACATGGATTCCTGTTGTAACCATCGTAATTGCTATTCTTGCTGCCTTTGGATTTTCAGGTGGATTTGTTGAATTTCCAAAAGGTGTTTACGGAATCGGTTTTGCTGCGGTTGGTATGCTCTCCACACTGGGAATTACCCTGGCCACCGATGCATTCGGACCCATTGCTGACAATGCTGGTGGAAATGCTGAAATGGCTGAACTTCCCCCGGAAGTTCGTGAACGGACCGATGCATTGGATATGCTTGGAAACACTACTGCTGCTACCGGTAAAGGTTTTGCCATTGGTTCAGCTGCGCTGACCGCCATGGCACTTATGGCTGCCTATATGGAAGAGGTAAGGCTCTGGCTTGGAAGACTGGCAGATAAGGCTGCTGATGGATTTGAGCGGGTAGGTGATACTCTTTTCTATACAGATCATGCCCCGGCTGCTGCTGATGGACTGACTGCTGTTCAGTTGAGCTCTGCCACCATTCACGATTTTGTTGGAGCATATGACCTTTCTATTTTCAATCCCATTTTGCTGGGTGGAATCTTCCTGGGTGCCATGATGGCCTTCGTTTTCTGTGCCATGACCATGAAGGCTGTGGGTCGTGCAGCAGGTGCAATGGTTGATGAAGTGCGCAGGCAGTTCCGTGAGATCCCCGGTATCATGGAAGGTAAAGCCATTCCTGAATATGCCAAGTGTGTGGAGATCTCCACCAAGGGTGCTCAGAAAGAGATGCTTCTTCCTTCAATACTGGCCATCGCCGTTCCCATTGCCATTGGTCTGCTTCTTGGAGTAGCCGGTGTGATTGGACTTTTGGTAGGTGGACTGACCACCGGTTTCACCCTGGCGGTGATGCTGAACAATGCTGGTGGTGCCTGGGACAATGCTAAGAAGTACATCGAGAAAGGTAATTTCGGTGGAAAAGGAAGCGAGTCTCACAAGGCTGCAGTTACTGGTGATACTGTAGGTGATCCTTTCAAGGACACTTCAGGACCTTCATTGAATATCCTGATCAAACTGATGACCATGGTTTCTGTTGTAATGGCAGGCCTGACCGTAGCTTTCGGACTCTTCTAGGAACAAAACATTAACATTACAGAAAAGGGGCTGTCTCATTGGGGGCAGCCCTTTTTTATGTTTTATATCAGCAGGCATTGACTTTTAAAGGATTATGCCTTAACTTGATTGTAATTATCGGACTACTACATTCTTCTTTTGATCTACTGACTAGCACTTAGGTCAGTTTTTTATTCTCTTTTTTCGAATTAGCAAATTCTAGTATAATCTGTCGGGCCTTGATTTTTACGAATGAGGGAACGTATTTCTTGGGCACCGGGTCTCTGATCTCATCGGTTCCCTCGGTAGGCGACTGATCGCCATCCGATCATCCCTTCTGGTCTAATTTCAGATATAATGAAAAACCATTTAAACCAAAACGTATGGATCGAAAACGACTCTTTACTCTTCTACTAAGCTTTTGGTGCATTGGTGCCTTTTCTCAAGCTCATGAATTGGTCTCTGCATCAGGTGCATCATTTCAAAACAGCTCTGGTTATATTAGCTATAGTATCGGGGAGGTAATTACCACTACACTTACCTCTTCATCAGCTATATTGACACAGGGTTTTCATCAGACGAGATTTCGTACAGTTCCCGTTATCAATCAGTCAGCAATCCAGATGTCAGTCTTCCCTAACCCGGTCAATGATCTGCTAATTCTGCAGATTGGAGATCCATTGGGCTTTGATTATCTACTATATGATGTAAGAGGGGGATTGCTTGAACGGGGTCAGGCTCTTAATGAGCGCACGGAAATTAATTTCAGCGCCCTGGCTCCTGCAATTTATATTTTGAGAGTAACTAATCACAAGGAAGAAGTAAGATTATTTCAAATCGTAAAATATTAATACTATGAAAAGAAACCATAACTCTATATCTCGTCTACTGACAGCTGTTTTTATGCTGTTTATGGTATCAGCTCTGCTTATAGCTCAGACGCCCACCACCTTTAACTACCAGGCGGTATTGCGTAATACCGATGGAACTACTAAATCAAATGTGAATGTGAACATTGGGCTGGAAATACACCAGGCCACTGAAACCGGCACCGTTGTCTATTCTGAAACCCACTCCACCACCACCAGCGAGTTTGGGATGGTAAATCTCGAGATTGGTTCAGTGACCCCAGCAACATTTGCGACCATTGACTGGTCAGCAGGGCCCTATTTTGTGGAGGTAAGCGTCGATGGACTCACTATGGGTACATCTGAGCTACTGACAGTGCCTTATGCACTGTATGCCGTGAATGGTGTTCCTGGTCCTCAGGGAGATCAGGGCATCCAGGGAGATCCAGGTCCTCAAGGAGTTCAAGGAGACCCGGGAGTACAAGGAGACCCGGGAGTACAAGGTGACCAGGGTATCCAGGGGGATGTTGGACCCGAAGGACCTCCGGGAACTCTTGAACTTAACTCAGTGAGTACTGAGCATGTGATTGATAATTCATTGACCGCGGATGATCTTGCCGCTGGTTCTGTTGGTACAGCTGAAGTCGCTGACGGATCACTGACCGCGGCTGATCTTGCAACTAATTCCATTGCTGCCGCTGAAATCGCTACTAATGCGGATGGATCTTCTGAAGTAGCAAACAATTCTCTCACTAACGTTGACCTTCTGGATGAA
>QMPQ01000289.1 GCA_003648635.1 Bacteroidota bacterium
GCAGGTTTCCCTGGCTTACATCTTCAACAAATAGTATTTGATACTCCAAATGAAGAAATATTGCAACAAATTGAAGCATTAGGTGCAAACAGCGTTACCATGTATAACTGGGATGGACCTCATCCCGAAGATTATATTCAGTGGGGTGTTGAAGGTTTTGAACGAATGGAAAAATGGGATGAGGCTTTGTCCATTCCGTTTTTCCCAAATGCTTCCATCGGCTGGGACGATTCGCCGCGGTTCCCCAATAAAGAAAAAGAACGCATAGTACATTTAAATAAATCACCTGTGGCGTTTTCATCTTTTTTACAAAAAGCCAAAGATTACTGCGATGAACACCCGGAACAAGCAAAACTGATCACAGTTTTTTCATGGAATGAATGGATTGAAGGGAGTTACCTTCTCCCTGATATGAAATACGGATTCAGTCATCTTGAAGCAGTTAAGAAGGTAATGAGCAAGGAGTACGAACAGTAAAAAGCAAAAACAGAACATGATCAAAATCAGTAAGATCAAAACCCTATTGGCTCTGGCCATTGCGGTGATAGCAGGATTCACCATTAATGCAGCGGCGAATGAAGGGGAAAATCTTTTGACATACGTGGATGGTCGATTGAGCAACGGGATCATTCACGTCGTGTTCGATCCACAGGGCGGCTTCTCCATTCTTGATGCAAAGAGCGACGAGGTATTGCTGTCGGATGCACGCTTTGGATTACCACACGGGAAACGCGGAACTGTCGTTAAGATATACTCAGAGGATATAAAGGATGCCCTGGGCCCTGGCAAACGCGTCACACTGGAAGTTGCAGATTTCAACGAGCTGGGTTACCGGGGGAGGCCCAACCGCGCCTACGCGTATATGCTGTATACATATTCACTCTATGAGAATAATCCTGCTCTGGTATGCGGTTTCGGTGTTAAGATGCCGAACTATCTTAGCATTCGGCTAAAGGAGAGCACACCTCTTGGAGGCGGCCGCTTCTTTGATGGCGAGGATATGAAACAAGCCCTGACGCTTAACGGAGCTGCCGGAGGAGGCCCAACCGCCGTCGAGAAGGGGATCACACGCCTGTCTGCCAACAGCCTGATGTTGACCGGCATGGTTGAGGGCCAGCGTCGCACTGCCGTCTGGGGTGGGCTGAGCTACAAGGAGTTTGCTGCCTATGCAACCCTGCAGGACGGTATGCCAACTTTTTACGCCAAAGACCCCATCGGTCGCCTGGTAGACGAAGACGAAAACTATCTGGCAGAGGACAATTTCTATCTGGACGTTCATACACGGGAACCCTTCGACGCCCTGGAACGCTACGGTAAAGCCATGCGACTGGCCAACAACGCGCATCCCAATGTCTACGACTTTCCTGTGCTCTGCGGATGGAGCGTTAGCAACATCAGTAATTTACCTTCTGTCAACAACTCGGCGAAGCTGATCGGAGAACTCGAGCAAGCCAACAAATGCGGATTGACCAGGTATACGAAGGTCTCGCTCCGGCTGGAACCGGACAAATACCATCTCGATACCGAGCAGGGCTGGTGGGACGATGCTCACATGCGAAAGTTCAATCACCTGGTGGAGCCCTACGAATCTATTGCCAAGTGGAGCAAGGCGATGAATGCCGCAAACGGGATTCCTTATATCTACATGCAACTCGGCATGCCGTCCGATGATTTCGCCCGGCAATATCCGGAGTACATGTTGTTCAACGATGCCACAGATGTTGACAAGCATATCCCCAATAAGCCGGACTATAAGCATAAGCATCCGCACCATCAGCCATACGTGAGCTACGACTATACCGATAAGGGTTTCTCAGATCACTTTCTCAAGGTCTGGCGCAAGTTGAGCGAGGATGGAATTCGTGGTGTAAAGGTTGATTACCCTGCCACAGCCTGGCGTCCCGAGGGTGGCTTTGACGACCCTTACGCCACCACCAATGCGGCTTACCGACGGGCTTTTGAGTTGCTGCGTGAAGCAATGGGCGAGGACGCTTTCATTGACGAGCGCAACATGGGTGAATCCAGTCGGCCCTGCCTGGATGTGACAGCCGGATTAGTTGACACCCAGCGCACGTGGTGGGATTCTAATGGATTTAAGCCGGGTATGATCTCCAAGAGCGGACTGCGCTGGTATAAAAACCGGACTGTGTTCAACTATTATTCAGATACCAAGGCCGTGCACAATCTTACAACTGAGATCCGTCAATCCATGCTCACCATGGTTTTTCTCAGCAGTGGTCGTCTCGATCTTTCCACCTCGTTCTCACTCTTCACGCCAGAGATCACCCATGATGTTTCACGCACTTACCCGCACTATCCGGAGCCCTGGACAGCGCGTCCGCTCGATGCTTTTACAGGCATTGGCGACCCACAGGTCTATGATCTGGAACTCACGCCCGACTGGCACCAGATCGCCCTTTACAACACAGGAATGGAGAAGGCTGTGGTATCCACTGCCATCAGTGGCGAGCGGGTGGACAACTCGATTGGTCTGGATTCGGCTTCGCAATATCACGCCTACGAGTTCTGGTCCGACACATACATCGGTAAGCTCTCCGGCACTTCACGCCTTACACGAGAACTGAGCCCGAACTGTTGTGCCATGATCTCTCTTCGCAAGGCACAAGCCTATCCCCAGGTGCTCAGCACCAACCGTCATCTCCTTCAGGGTTGGGTTGAACTGGAAGAGGTGCACTGGGATCCCGTAGCGAGGACATTGAGCGGCACGGCCCATGTCATTGAAGGCGACCCCTTCAAGATCGTTGTCGCCGACAACGGAGCAAAGGCGATCAAATCAGATGCCCAGGGCGGCAGGTCTGAACTAGAGCCTCACCCCGTGGCCGGCCTCAGCTGCCTGACCCTCTCCGCCACTGCCAATACGGATGTTAATTGGATACTGATATACGAATGAAGAAAATCATCAATCTCAAAACCGTAATGGCATTGGTAGCAGTGGTGATGTCAGGATTCACCTTACATGGCAGAGCGGGAGACATTCAGGCTCCAGGTCAGCCTAATGTAATTGTCATTCTTGCTGATGATCTGGGTTGTGGTGATATGAGCCTCTATGATGGCTGGATTGATACGCCTGAAATCGACCAGATGGCCAGGGAGGGTGTCAGGTTTACAGACTTCCACTCCAATAGTTCGGTGTGCAGTCCCACACGTGCGGCATTCCTTACAGGCCGTTACCAGCAGCGCGTAGGGATTGTTGATGTGATTGCCGGTCACCTGGATACGCCCGGCCTGGAAGCCACTGAACTGACAATTTCCCGCCTTATGAAGGAGAGCGGGTACAAGACTGCACTATTCGGCAAATGGCACCTGGGCTCGGAAGCGAAATACAATCCGGTCCACCATGGTTTTGACGAGTTTGTAGGCTTCCTTCCCGGGGGATGCGACTACCTCAGTCATGGCGATTGGATGGATGGCACAGAAGCCAAAGACCAGGAAGGGTATTCCACCCACATCATTACGGACAAATCCATTGATTTCATTAAACGCAACAAGGATAAACCCTTCTTTCTGTACGTCGCTCACCAGGCCGTGCATAACTACTACCAGATCCCCTCTGACCCACCCGGGACCAGGGGCAGGGATATCCCGCTGAAGGGAGAACAGGCGCAGGCCAGGTACAAAATCATGTTGGAGGACCTGGACAAAGGGGTGGGCAAGATCCTGGATGCGCTGAAAGAACTTGACCTTGAAGAGAATACCTTTGTCTTTTTCTTCTCTGACAACGGTGCTGTATACATGAATCCGAATGTCAGGCCTTACCGCGGAAGCAAATTCAGTAACTACGAGGGTGGGCATCGCGTTCCTGCTGTTGCAAGGTGGCCAGGCCGCATCAAGGCGGGCTGGACATCCGATGCGCTTATTGTCGGAATGGATCTTCTGCCCACAATCATGGATATCGCAGCCATAGACATTACCAAACAAGGCAAGTTTGACGGGCTTAGCATTAAGGACCACTTGCTAAATCAAGCCGATGTGCCTGATCGACGCGTATTCTTCGGATACGAACCCAAATTAGGCACGGCCATGCGGGACGGGCCGTGGAAAATGCAGACCAAGGGCGATGTCATCGAGTTGTA
>QMPQ01000290.1 GCA_003648635.1 Bacteroidota bacterium
AAGCCTCCTGTTTTGAGAGCTCCTTCTTCGTCCAGGGAGTAAACTTCGGTAAACCTGTCATGTTTCTCTTCGGGTACGTAAAATCCTGTATCATCCATATGCAGGGGATCAAAGATTTTTGATTTGAAGTACTCATCCAGCGGGATTCCTGATAATACCTCTACCAGGTATCCTGCCACATCTATGGAGAGACCGTACTCCCAGGCTGTTCCAGGTTGAAACTTCAGTGGCAATCCGGCCATAATCTTGACTTTGTCTCCTATGGTGGCTGAATCCCAACCTCCAACGCCAGTCACCCGGTATAGGGAGTCCACATAGGATTGTCCCCATCCATAGACGATTCCTGATGTATGGGTCAGCAGGTGACGAATGGTCAATTCTTCTATTTGAGGCTCAAGAGATTGCGTTTCAGCATTATAAACCATCACATCCGTAAATTCAGGGATATGCCTGGATAGTTTATCATCCAGTTCAAATTTCCCTTCATCATACAAGGTCATCAATGCCACAGCTGTTATTGGTTTAGTCATGGAAAAGATTCTGAAAATGGAGTTCTCCTCAACAGGCTTCTGCTCCTCTATATTGGCAAATCCAAACCGCTCCCTGTGGATAACTTTTCCATCCTTCATTACCAGGGTGGCTATTCCGGCCAGCTTGCCATTGTCAATATACTCCTGCATTTTTTGGCTTGCCAGCTCCAGCGTATCGCTGGACAGACCAACTTTTTCAGGGGTGGAGCTTAATGTTGTTTGTCCGCATGAAGCCAGCAAGATAAGCAGTGCGGCAAATGGAATAAATAATTTGTAGTGCTTTTTCATTTTTGTTGAGGATTATTGAAAAGTGATGCCAATATTATATAATATGTTTTGCAATAAGAAACATTCAGGGATCAGTTTCTACTTCCAGGCACAATTTTGAAAGAATATCTGTACTCACCTGGTTGTATGGAATACTCCTTATGTACCGGCCGGCCCCATGAGGTGTCACCTCCCACGCCCATCTGAAGGTGATCTATGTTCCACTGAACCGTTTTTCCGGTCCTGATTTCAGCTCCATGCCGGGTACTGACCGGTACCAGGCCAGAAGCTGATTTGCCTCCATCTTTTCCTTCCACATAATCAAGCTCGGAAGTTGGAAATGGCCACACACTTCCATTGAGCAGTTGATTATCTGCAGGGTGTACTGTAAGCTGAAGCGTCTCGGAAGAAACCTGCATCCAGCGGATATCTGTCTTGTTCCCGGTTTCCTGGGGACGGGAATACCTATGAAACTGATCCTCGATAAGCCCCTTGTGGATGCCGATTTTTCCTGCCAGCTTCCTGTCCCAGTAGGTAAAGTGCGGACCTCTTCCGTACCATGCAGTTTCGGTAAACTGCTTTGGTAGGGTAAGGAACATACCGAGGCGGGGAATATTTGGAAGGCTGTCATGTAGCGACTGGAAATGGTAATCCACAGAGAGTGCTCCTTCGTTGGATAAGGTATAACTCACCCGCAGACTTGCTATCTCTTCAGGGAGTTTGTATTCAAGCGCGAAATCAATTCCACTGTCGGATAGAGCCGGGGCTTGTACCAGGGTGGATTCAAGCTCTTCAGTGGTCTGTTTCCATATTTCGGCCCACTCATGCATGCCGTTCCCCAGGTCGTTGTCGGTGGGAGCCCTCCAGAAGTTAGGTCTGATGGGTTCTTCGGTAATCAACTGATCCCTGTACTTCCAGCTCAGAATCTCACCAGTCGTGGAGTGAATGGCCAGCTGCGTATAATCATTCTGGATCAGGATCTGTTCACCCTCTTCCTGGAGGACTAATGGCGTACCTGTCCCACCTCTTAATTCGGGAGGGGTATAGTCCTGAAGGATAAACTGTTCAAAAGCAAGTTCATGCCCTTCTTCCAGCAAGCCGACAGGCTTGTTGGTAATTAGCCGGGCCCTGAGGACATACTCTTTTGCTGTTTTAAAGGGAATCAGATTGAGCTTAAAAAGCTCACTAAAATCCGGTTTAATATGTAAATCCTTAACAGTACCCTCTTGTACCTTATAGCCATTTTTCAGAAGGATCCAGTGTAGGTCCAAATCTTGCAGCGGGGCAAAAATATTTTTACTCTTGATCTCCAGGGTAGCTGATTCGTGGTTCCAGTGAAAAACAACCGGTTGATAAACCTTTTTCACCTCATAAAGGTGCGGGTGCGGATTTCTGTATGGATCCACCAGGCCATTATTGAGGAAATTTCCATCGGTGGGCAGATCCGGATGGTAGTCGTGTCCGTAAGCCAGGTAGGGCTTGCCATCCTCATCTTTATACTCCAGGGCCTGATCCACCCAGTCCCAGATAAAGCCACCCTGAAGTTCCGGATAACGGTCAATTATATCCCAGTAGTCCTGCAGGTTGCCCACCGAGTTCCCCATGGCATGGGCATATTCAATCATAATGGCCGGTTTTTTGGGCTGATTTTCGGCATACTGAACCAAAGTTTCCGGCCTGGGATACATGGGACAGAAGATATCTGTATAATCCTCCCTGCCGGCGGGCTCATATTGAACCGCCCTGGTGGGATCCACACCTTTCAACCATTGATAAAGGGAGCGGAAGAGCTCTCCTTCGCCAGCTTCATTCCCCAGCGACCAGATGATGATGGAGGGATGGTTCCGGTCGCGGTAATACATGCGCTCGACCCGGTCCAGGTGGGCTGGCAGCCAGGACATCTCATTGCCCAACTGGGTATCTTCCTCCAGAGCCAGGGGATGGCTTTCAATGTTGGCCTCATCGATCACATAGAGGCCGTATTTGTCACAGAGGTCGTACCAGTAAGAATGGTTTGGATAATGGCTGCTACGGACCGCATTGATGTTGTACTGTTTCATCAGGCTGATATCTTTTTCCATGGAGGCTCTTGAGACCACATGACCTGTATGGGGATCAGTCTCATGCCGGTCCACTCCCTTGATGGCAATTGCTTTACCATTGACCAAGAGTTGACTTTTGCGAATCTCCACGGTCCGGAATCCAATCTTCTTGTGAATATATTGCTTGCTTTCAGGATGTGAAGGATCGCTTATCTGTATGCTCATTTGGTAGAGATGAGGAGTCTCAGCCGACCATAGATTCACCTGTTTCAACAAGGTTTCGGAAGTAATTCCGCCTATTCCGCCTGCTGGTACTTCCAGGCTGTGTTTTTCAGTAAAAAGAATGGTTTCTCCCTGCGAAAGGCGTACTTCCACCTGGCGCAGAGCATCCTGATCCGATCTGTTCTCAATGGCTGCCTGGAGCCTGAATTCACCGTCATGATACAAGCTATCCAGGTCGGCATGCACCTGGAGATCTACCATTGAAACCTGAGGCTTTGCGTACAGGAATACTTCCCTTTCGATGCCGCTCATTCGAAGCATGTCCTGGCTCTCCAGGTAGCTGGCATCGCTCCAACGGTACATCTGAATAGAGATCAGATTCTCGCCCGGTTTCACCAGGGCGCTTACATCAAATTCGGCCGGGGTCTTGGATCCCTGTGAGTAGCCGGCAAACTGTCCGTTGATGTAGAGATACATGGCTGATTTTGCCCCGGCAAAATGTAAAATGATCTGTTTCTCCTTCCATGCTTCAGGGATGCTAAAGATGTGACGGTAGGTCCCAACTGGATTGTAATCCTGGGGTGCCTCGGGCCAGGTGGTGGTAAAGGGGTAACGTTCATCCAGATAGATGGGATGCCCGTAACCTTCCACTTCCCAGTTGGCCGGCACCAGAATGTCATCCCATGAGCTGTCATCGATCTCCACCTTATAAAAATTCTTCACCCGGTCCTTTGGGGAGGCGGTCCAGTGAAACTTCCAGTTTCCGTTCAGGGAGATGTAGTTCCGGGAGGATTCAGGCATGTTCTTTTGGGCAAGAGATTCCGATTCAAAAGCAAAGAAATCGGCATGCGGAGCCAGTTTGTGGATGGAGAAAATGGTATGATCACTGTGCAGGTCCTGCTTTTCCCAGCGTTCTTTGGGGCTACAAGACAAGAGCATCAGCAAGAGCGAAATGAGAGTGCTAACTTTTACCATAATCCTGCATAAAATCTTCGCTGAGTACT
>QMPQ01000291.1 GCA_003648635.1 Bacteroidota bacterium
AACACACCACTTGGCTGTACATGAAATAACCACCTGGCGAGATGTATTTCTTCAATTTAGCAGCTAAGGCTTTAAGAGGCAGAGTAGAAAAGGTGATCGTAAATCAGAACTCGAGCGCGTGTTATAGCACGTTTAATATTCAAGTTCTACTACTTCATCTATACATTTCATAACAAAACTAATGCTTGCAGGTAAAGAAATAATCCCCAGATTCTATCTTGAAAACAGTGTGGTTATTTTCCTGTCGAAGGAAAGTAATGCCTTTTGATTTAGATGCTTCTATTCCGTCTGTTTTAATTTCTTTTCCCGGAATATATACTGTAGCTGTACTGTTTGCAGGAATTGTTACTTCCCATTCAAATTGATTGGCCACAATTTTCCAGTTGCTGATAATGTTACCGTAATGCGATTCATAGCTGCAGTTCACCCAATCGACGCTTTTAACCAGTGCCGGACGAAGTATGATATGCTTGAAACCAGGGTTTTCAGGATCCCATTGGATTCCGCCCAAACCACGGTAAAACCAGCCACCTATGTAGGGGAAGCAGGAGTGTATCTGTGAATAGAATCCGTTCCATTGTTCCCAGCAGGTGGTTGCACCTTTTTCTACCATATACCCCCAACCAGGATAAGTCTTCTGGTTCACCATAATATCTATCAGGTCATTTCGATTATTTTCAAGCAGGTAATCAAACATAATCTGTGTGCCAACCATCCCTGTGTTAAGGTGACCGTTATCCTTCACCAACATTGTATGAACATACTTTTCGAACACGGCGTTCTTTAGCTCATCAGGTGTAACTCCTGTTTGTAAGGGGAAGATGAGGTAAGGCTGTTCTCCGTTGGCATAAGTGGTGTCTTTCGGATTGAACCATTTCTCGTGAACAGCTATTTGTGCAATATTCAATTCTTGCTTAAACGTCGCAACATCATCGTTTTTTTCGAGGATCGTTCCAACTTTTATCATAATTTGAAGCAAGTGAGTCCGGTAACAATTATTAAAAAAACGACGAGAGGTAGAGTCTACCCATTGTCCTTTATCCATCCCTTTGCCGGGAGGCACCCAATCACCCAGGTTGTACCACTTTTCACCAGGAAAAATATCTTGAAGAACACCATCTTTACTATGTGTGCCAAGGTAATTAATGTATTTCTTCATATAAGGATATCCAGTTTCGAGGAGCTTGGTATCGTTGTAGAAGAGGTAGGTTTTCCAAGGAACAATAATACTCATTGCCCCCCAGGCCGGACCGCCTCCTGTTAGCTGATATGCTGGTGCAGTAAAAAACACAAAACCATCTTCTTTCTGCTCGTCCCACCAGTTTTCTGACCACTTGGTATACAAGGTGGAAGCATCGAAATTGAAACAACCCACATCCATGATCGTTTGTCCATCTCCATAACCAACTCTTTCACGATGCGGGCAATCTACGGTCTGCCCCCCTAGGTTTAGAGCCCGATATGTCCATCTAACCATTTTATGAATACGGTTGTAAAGGTCGTTAGAACAACTGAACGAACCGACTTCAGGAACTTCCGTTTCTACTGGAATTGCTACCAGGTCTTCCTTTTTGGGTAAATAAGGTAAGCCCTCAATAAGTGCGTAACGAAAGCCATGATAGTTGAAAACATTATTAAACTGTTCTTCTTCTTTTCCGGCAGAGATAAACTCATCATACTGATTATAGGTAGAAAATCCCTTTCTCTCCATACCGAGACGCCATGCTTCTTTTGGATCCCGACCATCAAAATCTGCATAGTGAATGGTGATTTTCTGACCTGAATTAAGATTATGGAATTTCATCTTCAACATACCTGTAAGGTTAGTGCCAAAATCAACAACTACAGTTGTATTGTCCAGCTGTTCAACGGATACTGGAGCAATTTCTGTGAGTTGAATGTTGTTTCGGCATTTTTGGGCTGTGCATGGCACATCAGCTGGTTCAACATTTACAGCAGGCTTCCATCCATTTATTGAGCTTTCAGTATTCATCCATTGCTTGTCGATCAAACGTGCATCAACAAGTTCTCCACCAAATTTCCCCCAACGCCATTTTCCAATGAGGGATCTTTCACTTGGTTTGGTTTCCCACAATGTGTTTGTTTCAATACGCTGTTCTGTTTCATTTGGGATTTCCAGTTGTGCCCGCACAATTGGGCTGTGGTGTTTAACTCCGGGTAATCCTGGAGAATACCATCCTGTTCCCATCCAGATTCCGATGCTGTTCTTTCCTTTTTTAAGGTAATCGGCTACATCGTAAGTTTGATAATAGGTGCGTTTGCTAAAATTTGATACCGCAGGTGCAAGGATTTCCTTGCCCACTTTTTCGCCATTTATGAAAAGCTCAAAGTACCCCAATGATGCAAGGTAGATAGGTGCACGTTCGGGCACATCGTCCAAATTAAATGAATGCCTGTAATAAGGGGCAGTAACCGGGTCTGGTGATCCGACCCATTGTGCAGTCCAGTCTTCTTTTTCAAGTAATCCCATCGACCACAAAGCAGGTTTGCTCCAGGATGAAGGATTGCCATCTTTGTCCCATGTCATTACTTTCCAGAAGCACTGTGTACGAGACTGAAGTGGTTTGCCTTTGTATTCAACATGTATAGATTGATCCGATTTGATCTTACCTGTATCCCACAGGTCGGCCTTTCTTTCAAGTAGTCTGTCACGAGAAGAAGCTACAATAATTCGATATGCAGTCTGCTTTTCGCCACGAATTCCCCTGGTTTTGATTTGCCAGCTTAATCGGGGGGACAAAATATCGATACCAAGTGGATTGTATTGATATTCACATTTCATATTTTCAATACGCAATGACGAAGAGTCTGTTTGCTGTTGACATGAGAATAAAATGCTGGCTACAAGAGAAACGATAATTAAAATCCAAAATTTATTGTAGTTCATTTGTATTACTATTTAGATTACCGTCTTTCTGCTAATGTGCTATAACGGCTTGAATATGGGACATTTCAACGCTCTTCAATTTCAATTTTGCACTAAGTTTATTTATTCCTAATTTATTCATATTTAGCACTATCTGCCAAATACACTATATTTTTTGTTGAACTAAACCCTCCCTACGGTTGGCGATTTACAAACTGCCGAATCCGTAGAGAATTTGTACCTTTTCAGGATCAATTAATTAAACTATTATGACAAACTTAAAAATAAATTCGATCAAGAAGCCATTCTTCGCAATTTAAGTGAGCGCACCCTGATAGGCAATAACGACAGTAAAACGTTCTTTGAAATAATGTGTGTATCCATTATTAACAGCGATATAAACTATTGCTGAATGGGGATATTATATCCGATTATGAAGTAAAAAAGTAATTTTGAGGCAGGGAAATAGCTGAGGTAATTAAACAGACACTCATTCCATCAATTCTGACATTAAAAATAACAGTGGATTGTTTTTAATCCCCTTACAACAAATGCTTAATTGCCAATGGTTTAGCTCAATACCATGACACTAAAGCGACGAGATACCAAATCTTTTTGACAGCAGACTATCGAGCTGCTTTAGGTCCGATATTAATTCCAGATGGTTTTGAGTTAATGATGATTCAGACTTGTTTTTCTGCAACAACTTTTTCAATTCGACCATTTTAAAGTAAAATGATTGGGATTGTAGTTCAAACTGTAGTATCGCTAACTTTTTTTCTATGGCGATCTTTTTCTGTTTAACCACGTTAATCATTTCAATAGCCGAATCAAAATCCAATTCCTTTTGTTCGAGGGATTTTAAAAGTCCGCACTTAAAATTGGCACATTGTTTCGGTCTTTTGGAATAAATACTGCAACCATCACAATAGCTGTTACAGGGTTGAAGAAAAAATCCTTTACCATTTGCATCCTCTATATCCATTAGTTCTCTCAATACAGGCAACTCTTCACGACCGAGCTGTACAAAACCTATCACGGTACCGTCACAACATAATCCACAAGACAAACAAATATTTGATGAATCATTCATGTTTTCTGAATTTAAACGCTTCTTTAATATATAAACAAAGTACATAATCAACTCTATACGACCCTCCCGCCGAAAAGGCGGGA
>QMPQ01000292.1 GCA_003648635.1 Bacteroidota bacterium
GTCCGAATAGCATATAGTTTGATACAATCCACTGATTTTCTGCACGCTTATTCAGCTGAAAATCTTCAAACACAATCTTGTTAATTAGAAAAAAATAAATACCTTTGCATCTCGAAAATCGAAACAGATTTAAAAAGTAGAAAACAGGATGTACTTAACAACGGAGAATAAGAAGGAAATCTTCAAGACGTATGGCAAATCAGAGGCTGATACAGGTTCAGCTGAAGGCCAGATTGCAATTTTTACCACAAGGATCAATCACCTTACCCAGCATTTGCTGACCAATAAAAAGGACTACAGCACACAAAGGGCCCTGCTCAAACTCGTAGGTAAGAGGAGGAAATTGCTCGATTATCTCAAGGAGAAAGATATTGAGAGATATCGTGCTATCATCAAAGCCCTGAAGATCAGAAAATAAGATATATTAATAACGAAAAAGGCAATTCTCGGATTGCCTTTTTTCGTATTCATAGCATTTAATCAGTTATTATGTCGAAACCAAAAGCAATTCAAGAGACCATCGATTTAGGTGATGGTCGTTCAATCAGTATAGAAACAGGCGTACTGGCCAAGCAGGCCGATGGCGCCGTAATGGTTCGCATGGGCGACACCATGATGCTGGCATCTGTTGTCAGCGCCACACAGGCAAAAGAGGATGTGGATTTCATGCCTCTTTCAGTAGATTATAAAGAGAAATATGCCGCAGCCGGAAAGTTCCCAGGGGGATTCCTGAAACGTGAGGCCAGACCTTCTGATTACGAGATTCTTATATCACGGCTGGTGGACAGAGCACTGCGCCCCTTGTTCCCGGACGACTATCATGCCGATACATTTGTAAATGTTACCCTGATGTCGGCTGAGATGGATACTCCTCCCGATGCACTGGCCGGACTGGCTGCTTCAGCTGCACTTGCTGTATCTGATATTCCTTTCCACGGCCCCATTGCTGAAGCAAGGGTAGCACGGGTTAACGGAGAACTGGTGGTAAATCCCACCTTCTCACAACTGGCAGAGGCCGATATCGAGATTATCGTTGGTGCCACTTATGATAACATCCTGATGGTTGAGGGAGAGATGAAAGAGGTTAGTGAAGCTGAAATGCTGGAAGCCATCAAATTTGCCCATGAGGCCATTAAGCCCATGTGTAAAGCTCAGATGGCCCTGACCAAAAAGACAGGAAAAGAAGAGAAGAGAGAGTATTCTCACAAGGTCACTGACGAAGAGCTCAGCAAAAGAGTTTGGAAAGAGACCTATGATGCAGCTTACAAAGTTGCCGCCTCGGCCAATGCTGACAAGCATGCCAGAAGCGATTCATTCGGAAAGATCAAGGAAGATTTTCTGGCCAAACTGACCGAAGAAGCTGGTGAAGAAGGAGAAGTGAATGAGAAACTGGTGGGAAAGTATTATCACGATGTAGAGAAAGAAGCAGTGCGCCGGGTGGTTCTTGATGAGGCAGTTCGCCTTGACGGAAGGAAGACCGACGAGATCCGCCCCATCTGGAGCGAAGTGGATTACCTGCCTTCAGCCCATGGTTCAGCAGTATTCACCAGGGGTGAAACCCAGTCCATCACAACTGTTACCCTGGGTACTAAAATGGATGCCAAGCTCATCGATGATGTACTTAAGAAAGGCAATGACAAATTCCTGCTCCATTATAATTTCCCGGCCTTCTCTACAGGCGACTCACGTCCAAACAGGGGAACAAGCCGCAGGGAAGTGGGACACGGTAACCTGGCACACAGGGCATTAAAGGGAATGCTCCCTTCAGAAGATGATATGCCATACACGCTCAGGATTGTTTCCGATATCCTTGAGTCGAACGGATCATCATCCATGGCAACCGTCTGTGCCGGTACCCTGGCTCTGATGGATGCGGGTATACAAATTAAAAAACCTGTATCAGGGATCGCCATGGGCCTGATCACCGATAAAGATTCTGATAAATTTGCTGTTCTTTCCGATATTCTGGGTGATGAAGACCACCTGGGTGATATGGACTTTAAAGTAACCGGAACACGCGACGGGATCACCGCCACACAGATGGACATCAAAGTGGAAGGCCTCTCTTATGAGATTCTATCACAGGCCTTGGAACAGGCCAAGGATGGCAGACTGCATATACTTGATGAGATAGCCAAGACAATGTCTGCTCCAAATCCGGATTACAAACCACATACCCCAAGAATTGAAAGGATTGAGATTCCCAAGGATATGATCGGCGCGGTAATCGGACCAGGCGGTAAAGTAATCCAGGAGATCCAAAAAGAAACCAACTCTACCATAACCATAGAAGAGATCGAGAATGTTGGTCTCGTAGATGTATTTGCAGTTGACAAAGCAGCCATCGATGCAGCCATGAACTGGATCAAGGGCATTGTTGCCGTTCCGGAGCCAGGTGAGATCTATAAAGGGAAAGTAAAGACCATCACACCTTATGGCGCCTTTGTTGAGATTATGCCCGGAAAAGACGGACTGCTTCATATCTCTGAAATTGAGCATAGAAGACTGGAAAAAGTAGAGGAAGTACTCAAAGAAGGTGATGTAATTGAAGTAAAACTTCTGGCAGTAGATGAGAAGAATGGCAAACTGAAACTTTCCAGGAAAGCACTTCTTCCTAAACCTGAGAAGAACTAGGACATACTTTATTCAGGTAATCTTACATGGAGGCTGTCTGTTACAGGCAGCCTCTTTATTTTGCCCAATATATTCAAAAGCATGGGCTTATCCATTGCATACTAGTCACATATTATCTACTTTAAGGGCAAATTTTTACATTATGAAAAACGTACTTTCAATCAGTTTAATTTTGATTGCTATGGGTTGTACTCAGCAAGCGACTTTTACCTACCCCGAAACTGCTAAAGGCGATGTGGTGGATGATTATCACGGCACAGCAGTCCCCGATCCCTACAGGTGGCTGGAAGATGATATGTCGGATGAAACTGCTGCATGGGTAAAGGCACAGAACGAGCTTACTTTCTCCTACCTGGAATCCATTCCATTCCGGGATGCACTGAAGGAGCGCATGACCGAGATCTGGAACTACCCCAAAATGGGTACTCCCTTCAAGGAAGGTGATCTTTACTTCTACAGCTACAATACGGGGCTGCAAAATCAGAGTATTCTTTTTATGAAAAAGAGTCTGGAAGAGGAGGGTGAGGTTTTTCTTGATCCCAATGGTTTTTCTGATGATGGAACTGTGGCCCTGGCTGGCTTGAGTTTTTCAGGCGACCACAAATATGCGGCCTACGGTATCTCCAGGGGAGGTTCCGACTGGAGGGAGTTTTTTATCAAAGATGTTGAAACGGGCATGGATCTGGAGGATCACCTGGAATGGATAAAGTTTTCAGGGATGTCGTGGTACAAGGATGGTTTCTTTTATACCCGGTATGACAAGCCGGAAGAGGGAGACAAAATGAAAGGAGCAAACATCAATGCCAAGGTCTATTATCACAGGGCCGGAACCGGGCAATCGGAAGATCTGCTTATCCACAGGGACGAGGCCCATCCGGAATGGGGCTTTGGTGTGGGTGTCACCGAAGATGAGCAATATATGTTTCTCACTGTGACCGAAAGCACCAGTGGCAATGCCCTTGCATTCAGGAAAGCTGGCATTGACGATACCCCCTTTACCTGGCTCGATGAGGATTTTGATGATGACTATTCCCCCATCGGGAACCATGAAAACATGCTTTACGTACTGACCAACAGTGAGGCACCTTTATACAGACTGGTGGGCATTGATCTGAATAATCCCGGGCGGGAGAATTGGGTGGATATTATTCCAGAACAGGGCAATGTCCTGGAATCAGCCACCCTGGCAGGCGGTAAAATCATTGCTTCATACTTGCAGGATGCTAGCAATGCAGCTTACGTTTTTGAGCTGGATGGAAGCATGCTACACGAAGTATCCCTGCCTGGAATCGGATCCCTGGGAGGCTTTAGTGGAAAAATGAAAGACGATACAGCTTTCTACAGTTTCACTTCTTTCAACTACCCAACGACCACATTCAAATATAGCATAGAAGAAAATACTTCTGA
>QMPQ01000293.1 GCA_003648635.1 Bacteroidota bacterium
GCATGCCTGATTATTTCGCCCAGAACCTGCATATTTCCCGTTGCATAATTAAAATTTATAGGGATTTCACTCCAAACAGGGGCCTTAGAAAGCGCACCCTTCTGATAATCAATTCATAAAAGGCAAAGCAAAATGCTAAGGTAAAGGCCGTCACCAAGGCTAGTTTTAAGAGTGTGGGAATACCAAGTGGGACAATCAGGTAAGAGCCCAGGTATAGAAAGAACATATGCAGGATATAGATGGGATAGGCAGCCTGACTCAAATAAGCTAAGGTAAGGCCGGGGCGATTGAGGTATCTGTACCCAAAACCAAAGGCAGAAAAGATCCACATATTGGACTCTATGGCTTTGAGATAGTTGGGTGCCAGAAGATCGAATGCAAGGAGTCTAAGGACAAAAAGAGCCCCAGCCAGCAATAAAAGTACCCATCTCCATTTCATCACCGTTTGCCAGAACGCCACTCCGGTATATACGCCCATAAAGCCAAAAAGAAATGCCAGCAATCCCAGCAAGAAACCATGCATTGTCATTGAATAAGTCTCGTAGGTTTCAGGTTTGACCAGTATAGCCTCCGCCACAAAAGCCGCGACAATAAGAAGCAATCCCCATGGGCTTCCAAATAGTTTCTTTAATCCCCTGTGCATCTTACCATTTTCGTACTTCTTCAGGAAAAAGAAGAGGGGCGACAACACAAGCACATAAATAAATATGTTGGCCAGGAACCAGAGATGGCTGACCTGGATCGAATAGGCGATATCCTGGTTATAATACTTTTGCCAGAGGAAAAAATGCAAGGGAACAATACAAAAGATCCCAAATATAAAGGGGAGCAGAATTCTCCTGCTTCTCTCCAGGATCAACTCTTTCCAGCTCCTTTTTCGAATGGCAAAACAGACCCCCATTCCGGAGACGAAAAACAACAGGGGGATCCTCCATACATTAAGCATCGACATGGGCTTCCATAAAAATTCCATCGCTTCGTCATTTTGGATAAACCCGATAAATACACCCCAGGGAAGGAATACAAACCCAATGTGATAAATCATCAGCAATCCAATGGCTATGACCCTGAGCCAATCTATGTCGTATCTTCTGTCTGTAGTAAGCATCTCTTTTGAAATTGAATGGTTTGTCTAGCGCAATATTTCAGCAATCTTCGGACGAGTTGCTTCCGCATACTCATAGTCCAGTTTAAAACCGAGTGGCCCCAGGTCCTTATTAAACTGCTCATAAATGGGCTTTACACTGGCAAAGGGTGGGGTGACCGATTGTAGCGCAGTGGAACCGTAGTTATTTAACAGCGCTTTGTCCGCACCATTAGCCAGCAACATCTCAACAATCTCCATGCGGCAAAGGAAAGCTGCAGAATGAAGTGCTGTGGACCCTTCATTATTCTTCAGATTCACATCAGCTCCGCCCTCAATCAAGGCTTTGGCAATTTCTGTTTTTCCAAATACTGCCGCAGAAATCAGTGGAGTGGACCCCAGCGTGGGTTCTTTTTCATCCAGATCGGAGCCTGCAGCAATATGTTGCTTAATGGCATCAAGATCGCCCAGAAGAGTTGCACTATGGATATCCATATTGGGAGCTTTGACAGTAGCTTCTGAGGCCTGAGCCTGCTCATCCTTACTGCTAGATTGCTCTTGATTGCTCCCGCAGGCGCTTAGGATCAGGAGTGCTGCTACCATCATCATACTTGTAGCAGCTTTCATCAGATTCATTTTTTGTGTTTTCATTTCAGTTTGATTTAAATTTGACATTTGTTTGTTGATGTAAAGGTCCGGCAAAGCGTGATGCACCTCCAATCAACCATGCGGCAGATTATATCAAGTTTGAAGAGGCGATAGAAATTATGGTGAAAGAGTATAAATTATGACGCAAATAGCGAACTAGTTGTATATTTAGCAGAGTAATGCAGGATTCTTCTTACATAGAAAATGATTTTCTAAAGAAGATCACAGCGATCATCGAAAAGAATATTTCCAATGAGAACTTTGGAGTATCAGAACTTGCCCGGGAAGCCGGGATGAGCCGCTCCAACCTTCTCCGAAAGGTAAAATCGCTTACCTCATTGTCGGTGAGTCTTTTTATCAGGCAAGTACGACTCAAAAATGCCATGGAGATATTAAAACAGGATTCCCTGAATGTAAGCGAAGTCTCCTATCGCGTAGGGTTTAGCAGCACCTCATACTTTATCAAATGCTTTCGGGAGCAATATGGATACCCCCCTGGTGAGGTTGGGAAAGGAGAATCGGATGAATATGTTGCCCGCCCCTTTGGATTATCCCGGTTCTTCAAGGAACTTAAACGCAGAAAGGTGGTACGTGTGATCACTGTGTATGCTGCAGCAGCATTTGTCATCCTGGAGCTGATGTCGATTGTTGTGGAGCCCCTGCAACTTCCAGAATGGACCCTCTCCATGGTCATCGTGCTGCTGGTAATTGGCTTTGTAATTGCTGTGATCCTCTCCTGGATCTATGATGTACGTCCTGAAGGCGGATGGGAGAAGACCAGGCCTGCTCACCGCTCAGGAGAAAAGTTGGGCCAGGGTGGTTCAAAAAGCTGGAAAATTGCCAGTTTTATCAGTTTTGTAGTGATTGCCGCTCTGATTGTTCTGAATCTGCTTCCCCGCATGGACCGGGATCAGGTAAGCCCTGAACTTGAAAAATCAATCGCTGTATTACCTTTCAAAAATGATAGTAATGATTCCACCAACATTTATCTGATCAATGGATTGATGGAATCCATCCTCGATAACCTTCAGAAAATAGAGGACCTCCGGGTCATCAGCCGGACCTCTGTGGAGAAATATCGGAACAATCCCAAAACCACTCCGGAAATTGCCACGGAGTTGAATGCCAATTACCTGGTGTCGGGGAGCGGACAGAAAATGGGTGATCAGATCTTGCTGAATATTCAGCTGACCGATGCAACAAGCGATAAACAGCTTTGGGCAGAGCGCTATAAAAGAGAAGCCAGGGATATCTTTGAGCTGCAGCAGGAGGTGGCCAGGAGCATTGCAGATGCGATAGAGGCCATTATTACTCCCGAAGAAGCTAAGCAGATTGAGAAAGTTCCTACCAAAAATCTGGAGGCCTATGATTATTTCCTGAAGGGTATGGATCCTTTTCAATGGGAAACACGTGAAGGATTGGAAAAGGCCATTCCCATGTTTAAAAAAGCCATTGAGCTGGATCCGGAGTTTGCGCTTGCCCATGCCAATATTGCCATTGCCTATGCCATCCTGGATATTTACCAGCTTGAGAAGAAATACGCAGATCAGATTGATTATTACGCCGACAGGGCCCTGTTATTAGATCCCAAACTTTCGCAGAGCCTCATAGCCAAAGCCACCTCTCATAATATCAGGGAAGAGTATGAGCTTGCACTTCCTTATCTGGAGAAAGCACTGGAGTACCATCCCAACTCCTCTCGGGTGATTACTATCCTGGCCGATTTCTATACCAGGTTTGTGCCCGATACAGAGAAGTACCTGGAGTATGCCCTGATGGGCATTGAGCTGGATATTACCGCACATGATTCAACGGATGCAGGCTACATTTACCTGCATTTAAGCAATGCCCTTATGCAAACCGGCTTTGTAAATGAAGCGGAGAAGTATATTGATCTATCATTGGAATACTATCCGGAAAACCTCTATTCTGAACTCTTAAGAGCCTGGATCATGCTGGCCGGAAACGGGGATCTCATTCAGACCAGGAATCTCCTGGTTGAGGCGCTGCAGAAGGATACATCGAGGTATGATATTATTAAGGATCTTGGTGTGATCTGCTATTTCCTGCAAGATTATGAATGTGCCTATAATTATTTCAGCAGCATGTTTGAGATTACCAAGGCACAGGGTCTGGATATATACAAGGGTGAAAAGGGGAAAATCGGACTGATTCTGTCAGAACTGGGAATGACAGAAGAGTCTGAAGTATATTTTCAGGAATACCTTGAGTTTGCCGAAAACGATCAATCCATCTACAGGGGCCTGAGCCTGGCAGGGTATTATTCC
>QMPQ01000294.1 GCA_003648635.1 Bacteroidota bacterium
ACAATTGGTATTCAAAACAGGGATAAACGGACAGGTGACCAATACGGGGGCTCAACACTTCGAAGAGGGAGAAAAAAGGATATTCGACCATGAATACCTGCAGATGCTGCAAAAAACCAACCAATCGGAGATCGTTTTTATACACAACACCCATCACCGTCTATCGGATAGTACTGTACCTGTCTCTTCGCGCTTTGAAATGGACCGCAGAAAGGTATTCATGGTTTTTGAAGCAGAAGCCGGAAGTGGTCGTTGTCTTAGCTTCTCAAAAATCTCCAATATATATACCACCAGGGACAAGGAGATGCAGGGGATGGATCTGGAAGATATCAGAAAACATTCCCTTAGTGAATTAAAGAAACAATCTCAAAAGGGATATGAGCTCCTTTTGCAGGAAAGCAGTGAAACCTGGGATGCGCACTGGAAGGCCATGGACATCAGTGTGGATAGCAAGAATCCTTTCGATCAGCTAGCCATCCGGTTTGCGCTGTATCAGCTACTGGTCATGACTCCAAAACATGATCCCCGTATGGGGATTGCTGCGAAGGGATTGTCAGGTGAAGGGTACAAAGGCCACTCATTCTGGGATACTGAAATATTCATCCTGCCCTTCTTTACTTACACTTTTCCTCAGATTGCCAGAGGACTCCTGGGGTACAGGCACAATACGCTGACGGGTGCACGTAAAAAAGCCAGGGAGAATGGTTATAAAGGAGCTATGTATCCATGGGAATCTGCATGGGCCGATGATGGAGAGGTTACTCCGGTCTGGGGAGCAGCTGATATTGTGACCGGAAAGGCCACAAAAATCTTGAGCGGATTTATTGAGCAGCACATTACAGCAGACATTGCCTTTGCCGTGTGGCAATATTATATGATTTCCGGGGACGAAGATTTCATGAAGGAATCCGGCTACGAGATATTGTTTGAAACCGGCATCTTCTGGGGAAGCCGCCTGGAATGGGACGAGAAGCAACTTAGGTATCACATCAACAACGTACTCGGTCCCGATGAATACAAAGAACATGTGGATAATGATGCGTTCACCAATTATATGGCAAAATGGTGTATGGATCAAGCTGTGAAATACTACCATCACCTCAAAGAGAATGGTGATGAGAATTTTGAACGGCTCAATCTCTTGCTCAACCTGGATGCTGAAATCACAGAGTTGAAAGAAAAAGCTGAGAAGATATTCCTTCCGGCTCCAAATGACTCACTGCTTATACCTCAGGATGATACCTATCTGAAAAAAGAATGCATTGATCTGGGCAAGTATAAGGATCAGGATCAGGTAGACGCCATTTTCAGAGATTATAACCTGGATCAGGTGAATCAAATACAGGTCACCAAACAAGCTTCAGTTGTATTGCTTTTGTATTTGCTGGAACACTTTTTCGACCATGATACTAAAGAAGCGAACTATCATTACTATGAATCCAGGACAACGCACGATTCTTCATTAAGTCTGTCAATCCATGCTGTTCTTGCCTCAGATCTTGGAAACATGGATCTGGCCTACAGCATGTTTGAAAAGGCGGCCAGGATCGATTTAGGGCCCAATATGCTTAGCTCGGATAAAGGAATCCATGCTGCCTCACTGGGTGGGGTATGGCAAATCATTGTCTGTGGTTTCGGGGGAGTCAGAATGACCAATGGGAAGCTGCGGATCAATCCGGCGCTCCCCGATCAGATCAGTTCCATGACGTATCAGCTTATATGGAATTCTAATCCATTAAAAGTTACAGTTACGCGGAGCAGCATAAGCATTATCAACAACGGTGCAGAAGCAATTACCCTGACAATTGCCGACTCAGAATATAAGGTGGAAAAGGAACTAACTGTAAAATATTGATCTAGAGTATATACTTATTTCAGTTAAGTCCATTTTCTTTAATGATTTTCTGGATATGGTAAGATCAGATCCCATGGCTTATTTGATCACCTGGATTCTCACCCTGTACAAGCCTTCATTATCCTGGGTATTATCATCGTTGATACCCAGGTATAATCGACCTGATTTAAATGCATGTATTTTCGAATTTTTCCCAATTAAGAAGCACTGCGTAGCATCTTCGCCAATTCTCCCTATTAATGCACCGGTACCTGCACCCAGTACAGGCTTATTCCCCCCTCGTGTATAAGGAACTGCTCCATCGGGATTACAGTACTTCCTTTCTTTCAGGTTCCAGAGGATTTGGCCATTTGCTTCAATAGTGATTATCTGCCCTTCACTAAGCTCAATGCCAGTATCAAGCCAGTCAGCTCTTGCGGATACCTTATGTACCTTGCCCATCATGGGTAAAAGCTCAAACACATCTTCATCGGTCATTTGTCGCCCGTATTCTGCCATCTCAAATTCCTCCACATAAGTCACCTCTTTGGCTTCTTCCTTTCCATACCACTTTTCAAGTGCCAATCTAATATCTGGCCGCACAATGCTGAAGGGAATGGTGTTATGAAATAGAAAATCAGCCTGTATTTCTTTGCTTGCTAATACTTCATCTAAAACACCTTCCATTTCCGGATTGTATTCAATCACCTGGGATTCATGGGCCCCACATGCTGCTAATTTTGTTTCCCAGACTTCATCAATATTAATTGCGAAATCAGGAATATAGGAGAATGAAGCGGTGTGAAAATCGCGCATGTAAATAAACACCGGCATTTGTTCCTCGTCCAATAAGGAGGAAGCCTCCCGGACAATCCATCCGGCAGTCATATTGTCGTTATGCCCGCCCCTGGCCGGGTAAAAGGTGAATACTACATCAGCTTCCCAATCCCGGATGGATGATGCCACTTTTTTTCTGATCTCTTCCGTGTTTTCCAAAATCCCGTCGTGGTAGTCTAAGACCTCATATTCTAATAGGCTCAGAATCTCTTTGGCACGCATGGCCTCTTTATATCTTCGTTCAGCCAGCTCTTTTGGTTTCATTGCATAGTGGCCAGCATCACCGTTGGTAAGCGACATAAATTTTACGTCATGCCCCAATTGGGTATAGAGTGCCGTGATCCCTCCTGCGTATATTTCTCCTTCATCGGGATGGGCAAAAATTACCATTACTTTAAGTTTCTCTTGAGATATGCCTAGGACGGGCGTCGCTAAGATTACGATGATTATCGTTATTATTCTGGGATTGAGCATTCGCATAATTCAGGTTTTATGCTTTACGTAAACAATTATCCTACAAGCAGTGATTTATTACTTATTCAAGTTTACTCAAGATTAATCCTTTGAGAAAACCAACACACCATTTTGTCCACCAAAACCAAACGAATTCGAAATTGCCGCCTTAATCTTAACTGCACGCGGTTTATTCGGTATTACATCAAGCTGACATTCCGGATCAGGAGTTTCATAATTAATGGTGGGAGGTAATATTCCGTTTTGAACTGCCAAAACACAAGCAGCCGCCTCAATGGCACCTGCGGCACCCAATGTATGACCTATATTTGATTTTATTGAGCTTACCGGTACACTTTTGTTTTTAAAAGCCTTTTGAATTACTAAGGTTTCCGTTTTATCATTTGTTTTTGTAGATGTTCCATGAGCATTTACATATCCAATATCATCCATGCTAAGCTGAGCATCATTTACTGCGTTTTCAATGGCCTTAGCAGCCCATTTTCCTGAAGGTTCTGGAGCAGCAATGCCATATGCATCGGCGGTCATTCCAAAGCCCTTTAAAATAGCCATGGGTTTGGCGCCTCTTTTTTGGGCATGTTCAAGAGTTTCCAGTACCAAAACGCACGATCCTTCACCCATTACAAAACCATCACGATTTAAATCGAATGGACGGCTTGCCATTGAGGGCTTATCGTTAAAATTTGAAAGAACACCCATGCTTGCATAGGCGTCGAAAACCAAGGGAGTGAGAATAGATTCTGCACCTCCGGCCAATATTACATCGGCAGTTCCACCCCGTAGTAAGCCCAAGGCTATTCCAATGGAATGTGTGCCTGTTGTACACGCTGCAGAAACACCCAGGTTGGGACCAT
>QMPQ01000295.1 GCA_003648635.1 Bacteroidota bacterium
CGAAGATATGGCTAAATGGGCCATAGCTGTCTATGAAAAAGGCGGGGTGAACACCTTTAGCTGGCACATGCGCAATTATGCCATCTCAGGCACCAGCTGGGACAAAGACTCCTGCGTGGAAGCCTGCCTTCCGGGTGGTGCGGTACATGAACTTTACCTGGAACGACTCGACCAGGCCGCGGAGTTCTTCTCCGGAATAAGAAACGATAAGGGAGAACTGATCCCGGTAATTTTCCGTCCTTTCCACGAAATGACAGGGTCCTGGTTCTGGTGGGGCCATGGTAACTGTTCAGCAGAGCAATATGAAGCCCTATTCCAATTCACTGTAGACTACCTCAGAAATGAGAAAGGACAGCACCAGCTGATCATCGCATATTCCAGTGACCGTTTTAAAACTGCAGAACAATACATGGACTTTTATCCAGGCGACGATTACGTGGATGTGATGGCTTTTGATGACTATCATGGACTGGCCAATAAAGAGCGGACACCCGGGACCATCCATATGCTGGAAGTTCTCGATTCGCTCTCCACCCAACATCTGAAAATGATGGCGATCTCGGAGACCGGACTGGAAACCATCCCCAACGAAAAGTGGTTCACCGACGTGGTCCTGCACACCTTGAATACCAACGAATCGACCCGGAAAGCGGCATGGATCCTCTTCTGGCGTAACGGTCGGCCCGACCACTACTATGCACCTTACCCGGGACACCCCACGGTTCCCGATTTCATTGAATTCATGAACCACGACCTGATGCTATCCCTGTCCGAACTACCCAACTTATATAACTAACGTGCTAGCTTTCTAACGCTTGCATAGCAAGCACACTAACAATCTTGTATGAAACTCACCCTTGTCGACATCCTGATTATCTGCGCCTACCTGGCCTCAACCATTGTCATCGGATTGGTCATGAAGAAGCGTGCCCAAAAAGACAAAACCGCCTATATGCTGGGTGGAAACAAACTGCCCTGGTATATGCTGGGGCTAAGCAACGCTTCCGGAATGTTCGATATTTCGGGTACCATGTGGCTGGTTACGCTTGCCTTTGTTTACGGCTTGAAGTCCATCTGGATCCCCTGGCTCTGGCCGGTCTTTAATCAGATCTTCCTGATGGTTTTTCTTTCCATTTGGCTGAGGCGGTCCAACGCTACTACAGGGGCTGAGTGGATTCGTACAAGGTTCGGTTCAGGAAGGAGTGGTGTGCAATCGCACTGGATCGTGGTGGCCTTTGCCCTGATCTCCTGTCTGGGTTTCCTCACCTATGGCTTTATCGGCTTGGGTAAGTTTGTGGAAATCTTCATCCCCTGGGAAGTAATTTCACCCTTTGTTCCCTTTGAGGTTGCCCCGCAGTATGTGGCTCATGTATATGGAATAGTCTTTACCCTATTCGCTATGTTCTATGCCATCCTTGGTGGTATGAGCAGTATTGTCTGGGCCGATGTAATCCAGTATACCATTATGACCATCTCGGCCATTGTCATTGGGGTAATCGCCATGAATGCACTTACAGACCATCCCCTGCTGGTACCCGAGGGGTGGATGAATCCATTCTTTGGGGCAAGACTCGAAATGGACTGGTCAAAAATCATTGGCGAAGTGAATGAAAAAATCATTAGTGACGGATACTCCCTGTTTGGTATTTTCTTCAGCATGATGCTCTTCAAAGGAGTGCTGGTGAGTCTGGCCGGGCCTGCTCCAAATTATGATATGCAGAAGATCCTCTCCACCAAATCGCCCAAAGATGCTGCTAAAATGTCGGGTTTTGTTTCCGTGATTCTGATGCCCACCAGGTACTTTATGATCGCAGGTTTTGCCGTGCTGGGTTTGCTGTTTTACGACCAGCTGGACCTGGTTGTAGGCAATAAGATTGACTTTGAACAGATCCTCCCCTCAGCCATCAGTCAATTCGTGCCGGTGGGCTTTATGGGACTGCTGCTGGCCGGATTGCTGGCTGCCTTTATGTCCACTTTTGCGGGGACCCTCAACGCGGCTCAGGCATACATAGTGAATGATATCTACCTCAAATACATGAAGCCTGATGCCTCCCAGAAACAGGTGAGCCGCACCAACTACCTTACTGGAATTGTGGTGGTGGCCATCTCCGTCCTCTTTGGTTTCTTCGCCCAGGATGTAAACAGCGTTTTGCAGTGGATTGTATCGGCCCTCTGGGGCGCCTACGTGGTTTCCAATATGCTGAAGTGGTACTGGTGGCGTTTTAACGGATCAGGTTTCTTCTGGGGAATGTTTGTGGGAATCATTTCCGCCCTCATCTGCAGCCGGATCTTTGACTTCCTGGATCTTTACTATTTCCCCATCATCCTGGTAGTATCGACCATCGCTGCCATCGTGGGCACTTTCCTGAAACCTCCTACGGATGAAGAGACCCTGAAGAGTTTCTATAAGAATGTAAAACCCTGGGGATTCTGGAAGCCCATCCATGAAAAGGTGGTGGCTGAAGATCCTTCCTTCAAAGGAAATAAGGATTTAGGCAGGGACATATTTAATGTGGTTCTGGGAACCATTGCCCAGACCGCCCTGGTGATCTTCCCCATATACATTGTGCTCAAGAAAGTAGTACCCATGGGGATCGCCCTGGCCATTATCGCGGTCTGTTTTATCATTATGAAGTTTACCTGGTGGGACACCCTCCCCAATGAGAAAACAGGAGCTAAATGAAAGGTGAAACACTAAGCCGTTTCAGGGAAGAGCTTGAGAAGGAATTGAAGGATAATATCCTCTCCTGGTGGATGAAATATTCCCCCGACAATGTCTTGGGTGGATTTCACGGCCACATTGACCATCTTAACCAGGTGGTGAAAGGGGCCGGAAAGGGAGCAGTACTGAACGCACGCATTCTATGGACCTTTTCTGCAGCCTACCGGATGTATAAGCATCCCGATTACCTGGAAACTGCCCGGCGGGCCTATGCCTATATCATCTCTTACTTCACCGACAAGAAATACGGAGGTGTATACTGGGAACTGGAGCATGATGGAAGCGTGCGTTCATCCCGAAAACAGATTTACGCTACCGCCTTTACCATTTATGGACTGGCCGAGTATTACATGGCCTGCAGAGATGATCAGGCACTAAAAACTGCCAGGGGTCTATTTCGTGATCTGGAGGTCCACGCCTTTGACCGGGAGTTCAATGGCTATACCGATGCCCTTTCCCGGGACTGGAAAGCCCTGGAGGATTTGCGGCTCAGCGAGAAGGATCAGAACGAGAGCAAGACCATGAATACCCACCTGCATATCCTGGAGGCTTATGGCAATCTCTACAAAATATGGAAGGATACAGAACTGGAGAAGGCCCTGGAAAATCTGATCCGGCTCTTCCTGGAAAAGTTTGTGGACCGGGAGAGAAAGCAGCTGAACCTCTTTTTTGATGACCATTGGAATCTGAAATCCACCTTAATTTCCTTCGGTCACGATATTGAGTGCTCCTGGCTTCTCCATGAGGCAGCCGAAATACTGGGCGATCCGGCACTAATAAAAGAGTGCGCTGAGTTAGCTGTAAATATGGCCCGTGCCAGTGTTGTTGGATTGGCCAGTGATGGTGGACTCCATTATGAATTTTTTCCGGAAAAGATGGAACTGGATAGCGACAAACACTGGTGGCCACAGGCAGAGGCCATGGTGGGTTACTTCAATGCCTATGAGCTTTCGGACAATGATAAGTTCCTGGAGTTAGCACTGGGAAGCTGGACCTTTATAAAGGAGCAAATAATTGATAAGGAAAAGGGCGAATGGTACTGGAGCGTCGACAATGAAGGAAAGCCTCAAACGGAAAAAGAGAAGGCTGGTTTCTGGAAATGTCCCTACCACAACGGAAGAGCGTGTATGGAGCTGATCCGACGAATAGATGAAAACGAAAATCAATCATAAAATACAAAGAATCATGAGTCTGTATAAGGAACGCCAGGATAAGATCCGTAAAGAACATGAGGCC
>QMPQ01000296.1 GCA_003648635.1 Bacteroidota bacterium
CCTGGAAACCAAGTTCCCAGTAAGGTTTGATCACTGTTTCGTGCTCCCTGACCACCATATAGTGGCCCGGTGGAAGTTCTTTTACTCCCTTAAACATGGATCCAGGCGATGGAATGGTCCAGAAGGTGAACACCCGGTTCAACGATTCAGGATCGGGTTCAGCCTTCACAAAGCCCGACTCCATCAAACACTTGATTTCGGATGCAAACACAAAGGCATTTCCCTCCCTGTAATAGAAAAGGGGTCTGATTCCAACCCGGTCGCGTCCCAGGAACAGCTCTTTTTTCCGGGTATCCCAGATAGCAAATGCAAACTGCCCATTCAACTTCTCCAGGCACTTCTCACGATAATGCTTATACAAGAGGAGCAAAACCTCCGTATCACTTCCGGTTCTGAAACGGTAACCCAGGTCGATCAGCTCGGCCTTCAGTTCAATGTAGTTGAAGATCTCTCCATTAAAGACGATCCACAACTCTTCCGCCTCATCGCTCATGGGCTGCTGACCCTGGGCCAGATCGATAATACTCAACCTGACACTTCCAAGGCCCACACCCTGTCCCATATAGATTCCCGATTCATCGGGTCCGCGATACTGGATCTGCTGGAGCATGCTCCTCACCGCATCGGGAGACAAAGGAGCCTGCCCCGGATTATATATGCCTGAGATACCGCACATAAAGTGGCTATAGGCTAAGACTAAACTAAAGCAGGATTCTTCCTTGTAATAAAATCTGCAAGGGCATCAATCGATTCGAAGTTCTCCTCCACCAGGTCGCTGTCATCGGCAGAGATTTCAAACTTTGTCTCCAGATAGTCGAGCAGCAAAGCAAAACCCATGGAGTCAAAAATACCCTCAACAAATATCATTGTATCTGACTGAAGTGAGTCTGTTTCTTTAAAGGTATTCTCCTTCACGTAGGCAAACAATTCTTTTTTTATCTCGTCCATTGTCATAATAATTTTTTAGTTGAATTCTAAGTAATTGATATTTAGGCCTTTTTCAATTTTTTCAGAATGTAGTATTGTAACGCTTTAAAATACGTATTAGTTCACGCCGGGTTACATCGTTTTGACCAAGACAGGAATTGTATTGAGAAGACAGGATAAAAGTCACATGAAAAAAGAGACAGCCTAAAACAGCGGCCTCTTTCCTGTGACAAACGTAAAATTGATGGGACAAATGCACCCTTTTCCTTGATGAACCTTTCCTTACAACAAACCCTGGTCAACCATCGCATCGGCTACCTTCAGGAAACCTGCAATATTGGCGCCTTTCACATAATCCACATAGCCATCGGCATTGGTTCCGTATTTGACGCAGTTTTCATGGATATTGGTCATGATGTGATGCAGACGGTCATCCACCTCGGTCCGGCTCCAGTTGATTTTCATGGAGTTTTGCGCCATCTCAAGTCCGGATGTAGCAACTCCACCGGCATTGGCAGCCTTTCCTGGAGAATAGAGCACCTGCTTTTCCTGCAGCTTCTCAATGGCATCGGGCGTACAGGGCATGTTAGCACCCTCACAGACACAGATACATCCATTGGCAATCAGCTGTTCTGCATCAGCACCATTCAGTTCATTCTGTGTAGCACAGGGAAGAGCGATGTCGACCTTCACCTCCCATGGGCGTTTGCCCTGAACAAACTGCGCACTTTCAAACTCAAGCGCATAAGGCGCCACAATATCTTCGTTGGAAGCCCGAAGCTCCAGCATATATTCAATCTTCTCCCCGGAAATTCCATCGGGATCGTAAACATAACCGTCAGGACCTGAAAGGGTCAGCACCTTGCCACCCAGTTCAGTCACTTTCAGGGCTGCACCCCAGGCCACGTTTCCGAAGCCCGATATTGCCACTGTTTTCCCTTTTAAGGTCTCCCCTTTCGTGGCCAGCATCTCCTTGGCAAAATATACACAGCCAAATCCGGTCGCCTCGGGCCTGACCAGCGATCCGCCCCAGTTGATTCCCTTACCGGTTAAGACACCCGTATTCTCCCTGGCCAGCTTTCGGTACATGCCATAGAGGTAACCGATCTCACGACCACCCACACCAATGTCCCCGGCGGGCACATCTGTATCTGGACCAATATTGTTCCAGAGCTCCATCATAAAGGCCTGGCAGAAACGCATGATCTCCGCATTGGATTTCCCCTTGGGGTCAAAATCTGATCCGCCCTTGGCACCCCCCATGGGCAGCGAGGTCAGGCTGTTCTTAAAAATCTGCTCAAAACCCAGGAACTTCAAAATACTCAGGTTCACACTGGGGTGAAAACGCAGTCCGCCTTTGTAAGGACCAATGGCATTGTTAAACTGTATGCGGTAGCCCAGGTTTACATGGACAGTTCCCTGATCGTCGGCCCAGGGCACCTTAAATGTCATTACCCTGTCAGGCTCAATAATCCGGTCCACTATATTGGCCGAACGGAAATGGGGATTCTCATTATATATTTCCTCGATGGATTCAAGGACCTCGCGAACGGCCTGGTGGTACTCAACTTCACCCGGGTGCCTCTTGACCAGGTCATTCATGATGGTATCTACGTTCATAACTCCGAATTTTGTTATTTGGTGTAATAAAATTTAACCTTCACGGTTGTTATACCGCTGCTTAATTTCTTTATTTCATAAATAAATGTAGGCAGCTAACATAACAACCGCTACGGTAGTACCTTTTATTTATCAACTTCCTGAAATTATCACAGAAATTCCATACACAAAATTGGAGTTAATGGATCGATTTACCAAGCCCTGAACGTATGATTAACAGCAGTTCTGGGATAAAAAAAGGCATGATAAAAATCATGCCCATTCCGTCAACAACTGGAATGGGCATGTGCACTGATTTTTTATAAAGCCTGGAACTATCCCTGGGCCTCTTCGTAAAGTGCCTGGACAAATTTCCAGTCGATCACATTCCAGTAGGCCTCCACATAGCTCTTGCGCATATTCTGGTAGTGGAGGTAGTAGGCATGCTCCCAAACATCAATGTTCAGCAGCGGGGTTCCTCTTACCGGTGACACATCCATAAGCGGATTGTCCTGGTTAGGTAGGGAAGTCACCTGCAACTTACCTTCAGCATCGAGCAGCAACCAGCCCCATCCTGAACCAAAATGGCTCGCCGCGGTGGCGGTAAAAAGTTCCTTAAACTCTGTAAAGGACCCAAAATCGGCAGCAATGGCCTCAGCCAGTTTCCCTTCCGGCTCACCACCACCTTCGGGTGACATGAACTTCCAGTAGAGGTTGTGGTTGAAGTAGCCGCCTCCATTGTTCCTGATCGCGTTGCCATGGGTGGATACAGAAGAAAACAGTTTGTAAATATCAGTGGAGTGAAAATCGGCATGTACCAGGGCGGCATTGAATTTCTTAGTATACCCCGCATGGTGCTTTCCGTAGTGAAACTCCATTGTCATGGCATCCACATGAGGTTCCAGAGCATCAAAGGCATAGCCCAGATCGGGCTGAAGGAAGGTTCCATCCTCACTCTGGGCCACCAGCGAGGCTGTGGCGCCTGCCTGGGCAGCACTGTTCATACAGGAAGAGGCGATGGTAGGGGCAATCAGGGTTCCGGCACCAAGGATGGCCGATCTCTTTATGAATTCTCTTTTATTCATCTTTTATGGTTTTAGTAGATCAAGTGGTAAAAGAAACTTTATTCACCTATCTAAACGCATGCTGCAAGATTTTGTTTCCCAGGTAAGCACAAATACTAAATATTGAAGGCACGCTTCAATACGCTTAGTACCCGTTCCCGGTCCTCGTCGGTCATATTGGACCCCGAAGGCAGGCACAGTCCCTGTTGAAAAAGGCGCTCTGAAGTTCCATTTACATAGGCCGGATAGCTGGAGAAGATTGGCTGAAGATGCATGGGGTTCCACAAATGCCTCGATTCAATGTTTTCCTTCTCCATCTCTTCCATCAGCTGCCTGTTGTTGATTCCTGTTTTTTCAGGATCAAG
>QMPQ01000297.1 GCA_003648635.1 Bacteroidota bacterium
ACGAAAAAGGATCACTGGCAGCCCCAGAACTACCGGAATTCTCCGGCAGTGATCTGATTATCGGACGAAATTCTCACAAATTCATCCCCTTTAACCCGGTAAGGATCTATTGCCACAAATGTCACACGCCCGCACTCTTCAGCCTGGATGGTCTTATTGATGAAATTGCCTTGTATGACAGGGCGCTAACGGATCCAGAAATTGAGGAGAGTTTCCGCTGTACATTTCCTGGCTTTGAAATCATGAATTATCCGGATATGGACCACCGAAAGCTGCCCAATGGTCAGCTTGGGGGAAAGTTTGAAGCCTACTATACGCATCTCAGGTATTATGATACCTGGGATAATCTTTCGAGGTTTGGCAAGCATTGTGATATAGTAGTAGAGTTCGATGAAAATCCCACCAGATTTATTTTCTGGAGAGGAATGTCATTCATACCCCAGATCACCAATCCGGAGCACCAGTGGTACAATAACCAGTTCAATGAATCCTGGGACCCCGGGGGCTCATGGGGAGAACCCATGAGTGACAAGAAGTCGAACATCTCACACGTGCGACTGATTGAGAATACACCTGCCCGTAAAGTCATTCACTGGAGATATGCGCAGATCCAGATCAACGGTACTCAGCAGAACCTTGATAAAAAAACAGGCTGGAGCGACTGGAGCGACTGGTACTACTATATCTACCCGGATGGGGTAGCCTGTAAAAGAATGGTTCACTGGTCCAGTGATGACCCTGAATCACATGAATGGCAGGAATCCATCGGGGTGATGGCACCCGGCCAGACCCCTGAAAGTATTTCTGATGTGTACAATAATACGGTCACCCTGGCAAACTTCGAGACCAGCAAGTCATACGACTGGTCGGAAGAAAGCCCGGTAGTACTGGAAGCAGATTGGGAGACCACCCCGCTGCAGATTCAGCAGATCAATTACAAATCGGAGTACAAACCCTTTACCATAGCAGATTTCAGCGGGGGAGAGCTCTATGGAGATGCGGATGGACGCCGCGCACCCTATTCCAGGATGGTGGTCTATACTCACTGGCCCATTGGACAATTGCCCACGGATGGTGTACGGGCCATCAAAGCGGACAGAACATCCAGTAATGGCTATACTCATTTGATGTTTGAAGGAAGCGATAAGAAAGGCCGAAACTGGGCCCAGAGACATATGCTTGAGGGAATGAATTCAATGTCGATCGAAGAACTTAGAGTGCTTGCTGCATCCTGGCTGCATCCTGCAGACCTTAAATATATCGGGGGTGGAGAATCCTCCGGATATGATCAGTCACAGCGAGCTTATGTAATAAAAATTTTAGATAAGACTGTCTCATTTACCTTAATGGGGTCTGAAGATCATCCTATTGAAAATCCATGTTTCGTTCTAAAGAACTGGCCCGGAAGCGATCTTTCAGAACTTACAATTAATGGAAGGAAGGTTGAACCGGGAAAAGATCTTCGACAGGGTATAATTACAGATACAGACGGAACAGAGACACTTGTGGTTTATACAAAATTCTCAGCAACTTCACCAACGGATTTTCATCTGGATCGTCAGATCAAAGGTGATGAAATAACAGCGGAAATAGCTCAGTAGATTCCAGTTCGACTGAAGCGACTAATTTTACTGAATGAAAAGATGAACAGTATGAAAAGTAAGATGATTATATTATTATGCATCATAAGTGTTATGCTTTTTAGCTCATGCAATGAGCAAATATTCGAAAGTACTGATGAGGGTGTAACGATCGCCATGAACAAGGCCAAAACAGGAGGGATTCAAAGCGTAAGACTAAATGTAATTTCCGAAAATACCATCCAGGTGTTGGCATCAGCTTCTGGTGAATTTTCAACCCGGAAAAGCCTTTCAGTTATTGAGGTTGGAAGAGAGCCCGTGGACTTCAATGTAATACAAAATGCAAATGAAATAAGACTATCGACCACTTCGCTGGTGGTGAAGGTGAACACACAAAAAGGTACTATCGATTTTTTTGACAGTGACCAGCATAGCCTGTTAAAGGAGAATAATCGTTTTATGGAATATGTTGATGCTCCTCTGGACAAGTATTACAATATAGAGCAGCAATTTGAGCTTAGCGAAGATGAGGCCATCTATGGTTTGGGCCAGATCAATAATGGCATTCTGAATTACAGGGGACATAAAGCACTCTTGATGCAAACAAATCATAATGCAGTAAACCCATTTATACTTTCGACAAGAGGATACGGTATCCTCTGGGATAATTATTCTGAAACCCAGTTTGACAATGAAACAGATATCAACACCATGGTCATCAGGTCGGAGGTTGCAGATGAGATAAACTACTACTTCATTTATGGGGAGGAAAACGATGATATCATTGCTGAATACCGAAACCTGACAGGTAATGCACCTCTTTATGGGAAATGGGCATACGGTTACTGGCAAAGCAAGGAAAGATATGAATCACAGGATCAAATACTATCTGCGGCAAGAGAATACAGGAAGCGCAAAATACCTATTGATAATATTATACAGGACTGGGAATACTGGGGGGAACATGGCTGGAACGCCATGATATTCGATAATAAATACTTCCCGGAGCCTGATGAGATGATCAAGGAGATTCATGATCTGAATTATCATTATATGATCACCATTTGGCCCGGATCGGATAAAAAAACAGATATCTATAAGGAAATAAAACAGGCTGGATATGCCTATGATGATATCGTTGCAGATGGTGGATTCATTTGTGATATGTTCAGTGAAGAATGTGGTGACATATTCTGGAGCCACATGAGAAAGAATCTGTTTGATAAGGGATTAGATGCCTGGTGGCTGGATGGTACAGAACCGGCAGTGAACAATGAATTCTATCCGTACTGTATTAAGCATGAGTTGATAAACAATGGTGTGAAGAACAGTTTGGGTACCTTCAGAAGGTATCTGAATCCTTACTCACTTGTAGAATCTGGCCACATCTACAGAAACCAGCGGGCAGTTACAGATCAGAAAAGAGTCTTTATGCTGAGCCGTTCCGGGTTCACCGGCCAGCAACGTTATGGCGCTGCAACATGGTCCGGAGATATCAACTCCACCTGGGAGGTACTGCAATACCAGGTTCCGGCCGGATTGAATTTCTGTATGAGTGGCTTGCCTTATTGGACTTCTGATATCGGGGGCTTCTTTGCAGAAGAATTCCTGCCGGAGGGAGCTCCGCGAGAGTATATTGTAGAAGGGTATAAGGAGCTCTACGTAAGGTGGTTTCAGTATGGAGCATTTTGCCCATTGTTTCGTTCACACGGCACCTTCTACCCCCGCGAGGTTTGGCGTTTCGGTGAGCCGGGATCATGGCCCTATGATGCACTGCTAAAGGCAAATAATTTTCGGTATCGACTTTTCCCATACATCTACTCAATGGCCTGGCGCGTTACAAATGAGGGCTACACCATTATGCGTAGCTTGCCTTTTGTGTTCCCCGAGGATGAGAGCACACATGAGATCACAGATCAATTTATGTTCGGAGATGCCTTCCTGGTGAATCCCGTGCTAAAGAGTGTTTTCGGAAAGGATATCAAGCCGGAACCGATCCCATCCAGCCACTTTTTTAATCCCGAAGGTGAAGCAGGTATGCTAAAAGTAGAGTCAATATTAATGGAAGATGATGATGAGTCCTTGGACCCGGAAGAAGTGCAGGATTCATCGGAATATCAAGAAGCTGAAGAAAGGGAACAAGATGCAAGCTTTATGAAGGATGCTGAAAGCGCTTCAGATCATCCCGGAAACTGGATAGAGTGGGGAGAGTGTTTCGCCATGGGTTGCAACAGGGTGTCTGGCCAGATTCTTACAAAAGAAGCTGGTTCATATGAACTATATCTGAATAAATTTGGAGGTGATGTGATCCTCTCCCCATTTAATGTTGAAGTATCCCTCGAAGAGCTGGAAAGCGGGGAAAAAGCATCAATG
>QMPQ01000298.1 GCA_003648635.1 Bacteroidota bacterium
AATCTGATATACGGGAAGAAGCTGGTGGAGGAGGTTATCCAGAAAGATATGACGAATCTGACCCGCGTTGAACTGAACAGGATCCTGAATGATTGTAATTACCGCGAGGAGATGAAGGAAGGGTACAGGGTGCTGAAGAGGGATCTTGGCGAGCGTGGGGTTTCCCAAAGAATTGGAGAACGAATGATTGAATTGCTAAATAGTGGGACCTGAATGAAGCGGATTATAATAGTATTGTTGGCAGTAACTTCCTGGATCGGATCGGTGGCGCAGCCGGTGGAGGTGGGGCTTTTTCAGAACCACCTGGTGAAGGCTGCAGTGGTTTATTGCTCCGCTGGGAACTATCAGCTTTTGCTTGATGGAGAAGTGAGGCTCAGGCTTCAGGAGGGAGATATTCTCTACCTGACCCTGGAGGAGGGAAAGGTGAAGGTGCTGGATGCCGAAAGGGATTTTGGCTACGCTTCGGGGCTTGAGTTAAGGTCCCTCTCCACGGAGTCGGTTTTTCGTTTGAGGTCCATTACCCCTGAGATAAGCTCGCGAATGTTTGACGATAACCTCCTGGTAATTCCGGAAGACCGCTACCTGACCCTGATAAACCAGGTGGACCTGGATAAATACCTGGCTGGAGTTGTTGAAGCCGAGTCAGGTCCTAATGCTGCTAAGGAGTTTTACAAAGCGCAGTCCATTCTCTGCCGAACCTATGCCTTGAAGCAAATGGACCGGCATACCAATGAGGGTTTTGCAATTTGCGATGAACCCCATTGCCAGACCTACAGGGGTAAGAGTACCCGGAATCCGGAAATACTGGAAGCCATCGTGGAGACCAGTGGGATGGTACTGGCCGATTTCAATTTCAAACTGATTACCGCTGCGTATCACGCCAATAGTGGCGGACAAACCCAGCGTGCTTCAGATGTCTGGATTGCTGATGTAGATTACCTGCAATCGGTGGTGGATCCGTACTCCCTGCATCAGTCACATGCCAAGTGGCAGGATACCATCTCTTTTGAAGCATGGAAGGCCTACCTTTTGAAGAACGGGATGAAATCTGTGACTCGTATTCCTGAAGAGATTATTTATATTGAACAGATGCGGAGGAAGAAGTTTTTCATTCTTGATAAAGATTCTATCAAGATGACTAAGATCAGAGAGGACTGGGGATTTAAATCCGCATTTTTTGATATGTTTCCCAATGGGGACAGTGTACTGATATGGGGGAAAGGATTCGGACATGGCATTGGAATGAGTCAGGAGGGAGCCATGAAGATGGCCCGGGATGGGTATAGCTATCAGGATATCCTCCAGTTCTATTTTCATGAAGTACGGATGATGGACTATCGCGATCTTCCCGATTCCAGTCTTCCAAAGACTTTATTGGACCAATAATCTAGGGAGAAGGATGTGGGCGCTTTTTAAAAAAGAGATCAGTGGTTTTTTCAGCAGTCTTACCGGCTACCTGGTTATTGTGGTATTTCTTCTGCTTAACTCACTTTTCATGTGGATCGTACCGGGACAGTTCAATGTGATCGGAAACGGTTATGCCACCATGGACTCTCTATTCGCTATTGCTCCATGGGTCTTTCTTTTCCTGGTACCTGCTATTACCATGCGGATGTTTTCTGAAGAGAAACGGTCCGGCACCCTGGATCTGCTCTACACAAGACCAGTGTCTGAACTGCAAATAATTCTGGCCAAGTTTCTTGCATCCTGGGCCCTGGTGCTCTTTTCATTGCTTCCAACCCTTATTTATTTCTTGTCGGTCTCCCGTTTGGGCAGTCCCCCTGGAAATATGGATATAGGTGGAACCTGGGGTTCATATATCGGTCTGCTCTTCCTCGGCGGAATCTATGCTGCCATTGGCATATTTGCCTCTTCACTCACCGGGAACCAGATTGTGGCATTTATTATAGCCGTATTCCTTTCCTTCCTGATGTATCTGGGTTTTGAATTCCTAAGCGGAATCGCTGAATCGGGTAGCACGGTATTTATGATTTCCCGCCTGGGCATCTCTTATCATTATAACTCCATTAGCAGGGGCGTGATCGATTCCAGGGATATGCTCTATTTCGCCGGTGTGATCCTGCTTTTTATTGTGGGTACCCGGACGGTTCTTCAAAGTAGTAAATGGTAAAGCATATGGACCGGAAAGCACTGAGAAGAAAACATTTGATGCAGCTGGGGATAACCCTGGTGCTGGTTGTGGTGGTGAGCCTGCTGGCAGAGATCAAGTTTTTTCGTATCGACCTTACCACTGAAAAGAAACATACCCTTAGCCAGCCCAGCCGTAGTATGTTGAGGCAGCTGGAAGATGTGGTCTATGTGAAGATATATCTGGACGGTGAGCTTCCGGCCGAATTTGTCAACTTCCGCAAATCGATCCGCGAGCTGATGGACGAATTCCGGGCCTACGGTGGTGAAAAACTCCAGTATGAATTTATCAAGCTCTATGATGAACCCGATGAAACCATCAGGAACAGGATAATTGGTGAGCTGTACGACAGAGGCTTGAAAGTGACCAATATCCAGGTGCGCGACGGAGAGGGGGGAAGTTCGACCAGGATGATTTTCCCAGGGGCTATTATGGCTTACGGACCCTTTGAACTGCCTGTGAACCTGCTAAAGAACAATCCCACACTTTCCCATGAACATAATTTGAATAATTCCATCCAGACCCTGGAGTATGAGTTTGCCAGGGCCATTCGCAGTCTGACCACGGAGGAAGTGCCCCGTATTGCCTTTATTGAGGGGCATGGAGAGCTCGATTCGCTGCAAACCCACAGTCTGATGGATGAACTGAAAAACTTTTTCCAGGTGGACCGTGGGTATATCAATGGGAATGTGGAGGCCTTATTAAACTACCAGGCTCTGATTATTGCTCGTCCCGAGCATTCCTTTAGCGAGCCCGATAAATTTGCCATCGACCAGTACATCATGAAGGGTGGAAAGGTTCTCTTTTTACTTGATCCTGTACATCCTTTTGCTGACAGCCTTTCAGCTGGCACCACAGTAGCATTGGCCAACCCGGTGGGTCTGGAGGATCTCCTGTTTAAATACGGGGTCAGGGTCAATTACAATCTGGTGGCCGATCTGCAATGCAATTATGTCCCTGTGAATACAGCTCCTGTTGGGGAAGAGGCACGTTTTACCATGATGCCCTGGGTATATCACCCCCTGCTTGCAGGACCTGTGGACCACCCGGTAAGCAGGGGACTAAACTACGTAAAGAGTCAGTTTGCCTCTTCACTGGACACGCTCGCGGGCAGTCCCGGGCAGGTGAGTAAGACCGTTTTGCTGGCAACATCACAGGCCAGCAGGACAAGGAATGTTCCCTTGTACATCAATATGGAAGAAGTAACAGTCCAGCCCGATCCGGCACTCTACAATTCTGCTAAGCTGCCTATTGGAGTCCTTCTTGAGGGTGAATTCGAGTCATTTTATAAGAATTATCCGGTACCGGATGGGGTGATCCCTTCTGACTGGAAATTGATTCCACAGGGACAGCCAAGTTCCATTTTTGTGCTAACGGATGGGGACATAGTTGCCAACGAAGTGATCTTTGAACAGGGTGCTTACAGGGCACAGCCCCTGGGATATGACAGGTACACACAGCAGACCTTTGGAAACAGCGAATTTATAATGAATGTAGTGAACTATATGACCGATAAGACGGGCCTTATGGAGTTGCGTTCCAGGGAGTTCAAACTTCGTCTCTTAAACAAGGAACTAATTAGCCAAAAGCCTCAGCTTTTGAAATGGAAACTTATTAATACACTGCTTCCTCTACTGCTTGTGATAACTACAGGACTTATCATTCAGCTTGTAAGGAGAAGGAGATATACCCGTTGATATGCAGAACCGCCGATCGATACTGGTCTTCTTCATCGTGATTCTGGCAGTGTTGTTGTTGATCCTGCTGGCTGATCCATTACAGCTGCGGGAGCCGGG
>QMPQ01000299.1 GCA_003648635.1 Bacteroidota bacterium
GGCCATGAGGTGAATAGCGTGGAGGGTGCTGAGTCAAAGTATATGTTGATTGAGATTCTCTATGAGCGGGGGGAACTGGATGAGGCCGAGAAGCTGGTCTACGAATTTATCGAGTTGAATACACCGCATCAGTTTTGGATGGGCATGGTCTTTCTGGCACTATCCGATATCTATATTGAGAAAGGGGATGAGTTTTCGGCTATCAACTCCCTGCAAAGCCTGATCGATTACTATACGGTTCCTGATGATGGAATTATTGCCAATGCAAAGCAACGTAAAGCGGCGCTTACAGAACAGGCTGAGAGTGATATTGCACCAGAACCGGAACAGCTTCAACAATGAAAGCAACTGAAATGAAAGAATTCAGCATATTATCAAAAAGATTAGGGGCATGGATGGTGGTCTGTTTGTTGCCTTTGTCGATGATGGGTCAGCAGAAAGAGGTGAGGGTGGTCAAACCCTATTCCCCAACATTATCGGGTGCGGAGAAGATTGAATTGCTTCCCAGCATGGATGAACAAATCGATTTTACTATTCCGGAGATCTCCTACCAGCTTTATCCGAAAAGGTATGAAAGTCAGTTCAGGGTAGAGCCGATCAAAGCGGCCCGGATGGTGAAAATGCCCCTGCATCGACTCTATAAAAGTCAGCTTACCCTGGGTTTTGGGAACTACCTGACCCCACTTGCTGAATTGAATATTAACCAGTTGAGATCGAGGAACGGGACCTTCGGAGTACACCTGAAGCATCACTCTATGAACGGGAAAGTTAAGCTGGACAACGACCTGAAGGTTCCTGCCGGGTTTAATGAGAACGAATTGGATATCTATGGAAGCCGCTTTCTGAAGAACTCGGCATTTGATTATGGAGCCGGAGCCAGTTATAATTCCTATGTGCATTATGGGGTTGACCCGGAACTTGATACTGTGCTGAACAGAGAGGATGCCGTTGAACCCTATTTCACTGCTGAAGGGAAGCTCGGAATACATTCCATGCATGCCGACTCATTTCATGTCAACTATAAGGCTTCCCTGGAATACCACTATTTCACTCACAAGTTTGAGCAGGCCGAACATGGAGCAAGGCTCGAATTAGATCTTGATAAAAAGCTGAGAGTGTTGGATCTGGCCGGTGAATTTGGTGGTGTCTGGCTTGGACACTATCCCGACTGGGACACTCTGGTTGGTAATCAGACCATATTCTGGTTTAATCCCAGTGTATCCAAAGGAACCACGCAATGGCGATTTACAGCTGGTGTCAATATCTATGGACGTGTAAATAATGAGATATTTAAGCCCCACCTTTATCCCCGGGCCATGTTCCAGTTCCATATGGTTAAGGAGGTAATTGTGCCCTATTTCGGAGTGGATGGCTACCTGGAGACCAATTCCTATCGTCAGGTGGTGGAGGAGAATCCTTATATAGTTCCTTCCCTGGCAGTCAGGCCCACCAGCCACAAGATGATTGGCTACCTGGGTTTGAAGGGTCATATTTCGGACGCGGTGTCTTATAACCTGAAAGCCAGTTACTCCATTATAGACGATGCCTACTTCTATGTGAACGACAATAGCGATCCACTGATGAACCAATTCAGAGTGGTTTATGACGATGTGACACTTGGAACATTGCATGGAGAACTTACCGTGGAACCAAACGATTCATGGAAGGTCTTCCTGCAAGGGAATTACTACAGCTACATTACCATGGTCAACGAGGAGCATCCCTGGAACAAGCCAGAGTTTGATATTTCGCTGCAGGCAAGATATAATATGGGAGATAAAATCATTCTTAATGCAGGCATTTACACCATTGGTTCCAGGTATTATGAGAATTATAATCTTGCACTTGAGGAAACCCTTCCACTGACCTTTGATCTGAATTTGGGTATGGAGTACCGATATAGCAAATTGCTCAGCTTCTGGGTACGATTCAACAACATGACTGGCCAGTCCTACTATCTTTACAATCAATACCCCTCATACAAGTTCAGGGCCATGTTAGGATTTTCTTATGCTTTATAATCCCATTAACAAATAAATTCCATCACATGCACTTGCGCAAATTTTCCTTTCGTGAAAATGCCGGTCAGAATATCGAATGGCTCATTGATAATGTGAGTCTTGGAGAGACCAACCTGGTGGTGGGGAAGAACTCCAGTGGAAAAACCCGAACCCTGAATGCCTTGTCCGACCTGGTGAATATGATCAGGGGGAAAGGCACTTCTGCAAGCGGACCGGTTTCTTATGAACTTTTATTCCGAAACAGCGAGGAAATTCTAAAATACGAGCTGGCATATGACCAGGAAACCATCAAGAACGAACGCTTATATGTAGGGGAGGAACTTGTGCTGGAACGAGGAGAAGGAGGAAATGGGAAAATAAAGTATGAATCAACCCCCGGGTCTATATTTCTGGAATTTGAGATCCCTCACGATCAGCTGGCCTGTTATGCCAAGCGGGACCGGTTGCAGCACCCTTTTATTGAACTTATCTATGGCTGGGCCATTAGCCTGCGCAGGTTTGATTTTAGTGGAGATCTTGGGAAGAGCCGCTATGCCCTGAAGTCCTCCTTCGAAGCCAAGGAGGTGGACTGGACGGATACCACCTCTTCGCTGGTGCCTGCCATTACGGTGGCTGAGGAGGAGTATCCGCAGTTCCAAGAACTGGTGCTGAAGGATATGAGGCAGATTGGTTATGACCTGAAAGAGTTTGGTGTTATTCACTTTTCGGAGCGTTTTAGCGGAAGCAGTCAGGATCGTTATGCCGTTTATACCACTGAAACTGGACTTGAAAAGCAGGTTACCCAGCGGGATATGTCGCAAGGAATGTTTCGTGCTTTCTCAGTATTGGTGCAGGTGAATTATTATATTCTAAGTGGGCACAAGGGTTTTGTGATCATTGACGACATCGGGGAGGGACTCGATTTCTCAAGGGCTAAACAGCTGGTACAGGTACTGATTTCCAAGGCCACGAAGGCGAAAATACAGCTCATCATGTCTACCAACGATTCGTTTATTATGAATGCGGTAGACATCGAAAACTGGGCTGTTATTATGCGGGAAGGGCATAAGATCAGTCTATTCAATTATGAAAATTCCAAGGAGATCTTTGAGGAGTTTAAGTTTACCGGCCTGAACAATTTTGATTTCTATGCCAGTGAATTCTTCCGATCCGGTTTCAGTGACGAAGCAGAGGAAGAGGAGCAGGGAGAATGAGGAAGCTGGCCATATTTGTAGAGGGGCTTACCGAACAGATCCTGGTCAGACAGTTGCTTCAGGCTGTGCTCGGCCAGAACAGGATCGCCATTCAAACCGTTAAGATTACCGGGGGACACAATGTACGTATGTCATTCACAGTAATGCGTGCGGCCCATGTGGAGCGACAAACCGATTACTATATTATGGTCTACGATTGCGGTGGGGAAACCAATGTAAAAGGTTACCTGATGGCGCACCGGGATAAGCTTGTCTCCAGCGGTTATACCATGATTATGGGGCTTAGAGATGCCTATCCCAATTTCCAGAGAGATGAAGTGCCAAAGCTATTAAAGGGCTTAAATTACAGACTTCCTCAGAGGAGAGCTGCTACCCATATATACCTGGCTGTAATGGAGACCGAAGCATGGTTCCTGGGTGAGTATAAGCACCTGAAAAAGGTAAGCCCTAAATTGTCACCCGGGTATTTAGAGAAGAGGCTCGGTTTTAATCCCCGAACGGAGAATATGGAGGATCGGGACCATCCGTCTGCAGATATGAAAGCTGCATACCAGCTTGTGGGACATGATTATACCAAAAAAAGGGACCGGTTGAATGCGGTTGTCCGTAAACTGGACTTCAAACATTTCACGCACGGATTGGCCGATAAGATGCCCAGTCTTGGAACTTTCGTGGAGGGATTACAGAAGTTTTTCCAGGAAGATTTTTAAA
>QMPQ01000300.1 GCA_003648635.1 Bacteroidota bacterium
ACAATCCCCGTTACATCGTGAGGTACAAAAAAAGTAAATTGCCAGGAATTGCCTTCCACAAATTCATTTCGGGGAGAGCTTACAGGATCGAATTGTTTTCTAAAGGTTCCATCTTCATATTTTGGACGCATAAATTTTGTTTCAGGATCGAACATGTTTTGGTAATTGTGTGCTCTTTTGATAAAAGTGTTATATGCATCTTTCTTATCCAAAGCTGCCGCCATTTGCGACACACACCAGTCATCGTATGCATATTCAAGCGTATTGGAAACAAATCTGTATTCAATGGGTACATAACCCAATTTCAAATAGGGCTCCAGCTCTATGTTCCCTACCGCTCCACCACAGGGGTATTCTTTTTGACCCGGAGTGGTTTGCTGGTGCAACATCGCTTCCCAGGCTGTTTCCACATCAAAATCGCGAATGCCTTTCTGATATGCACTTACAATAAGCGGTATGGAATGAGAAGCCACCATAATACTGGAATACTCGATCCCTGCCGGTCCCCGGGAGAGCCACCCGCCATCCTCATACATTTGCAACAGCGATTTCACCCACATGCTGGCAATATCCGGATTTACAAGTGTCCACAATTGGTTCAGATTCCAAAAGGTATTCCAGAAAGCATCACAACCCAGCATGGGCGAATCCGGATCCTCCAGTGTTCTGATTTTCTCGCATGGATCACGATACTGGCCGTTTACATCGCTCCAGATAGTACGTGCAACATAGGAACGGTATAAATTGCTATAAAACTTTAGCTTATCTGTTTCTGTTCCCCCTTTTACTTCAATTTTGCTCAATAAATTATTCCAGACAGTCCTTGCATTTTCCTTTACTGCATTAAAATCCCAAGCATATGGCTGTATTAACTCTGTTTCAAGATTGATCCTTGCCTGGTCGATGCTAACCAATGAAATGGCTGTTTGCATCAACACTTCTTCTTCTTCATAGGTGCTAAAATCGACGTATGCCCCAACATCTCCTTTCCCCTTAATCTCGGTCACATCATTTATCACTCTGATTTCACGCACATCTTCAGGTATCTCTTCCTCGGCCCATCCGCCAAACAACTTAAAAGGCTTGTTAAACCGGATGACAAAATGAACGGTGTAATCATTAAAATCCTTGGCGTGAGGGCTCCATATCCTCAATGGAGATAGTTGCTGCGAATAACCTTCTATTTCTGTATCACTTACCCGGGTTATTTTAGCATCCACTATTTTACCATCATATTCCAGCGGAAACAAAAGGTTTAAGTAAACATGTCCTTCATCTGTTTCCGGGAAAGTGAAGCGGAAAAATCCGCATCGTGTGGTACTTGTCAATTCTGTCTTGATGTCAAAATCGACCAGATCAACTTTGTAATAACCAGGACTGGCCTGTTCGGTGTTCTTGTCAATTCTGGACCAGTGTCCTGCAGTTCTCGATCCGGTGCTCATTGGCGCATCAGCATGCGGATTAATACCCGGCTGGAGTTTTCCTTTGGCTGGCATAACAGATAATCCCCACATGGTCCACGCATGGATATGACTAAACCCGAATATACTATCAATTGTATATTCATACCCCCCGGCAAGAGCCTGGTTGTCGGGGCTCAATTGAACCATGCCAAAAGGCAAAGTAGCACCGGGATTAAGCATCCACCTCGATGCGGAAGTCCCCAACAAGGGATCGGCATAATCAACCGCCTGTCTGTGCTGCGCATTGAGTTCAGAAATACCAAACGATAACAAAAGGATAATTGAAAAAATACACTTGTACATAGTCGTTCTATTTTTAACAATACTATTGGTTTTATTTGGCTGAAACAAGTCTGGCACCAGCTTTATATTCTTCAATACCTTGATCCATTTCCTTTACTTTCTCAGGATAATTCTCATAAAGATTATTGACCTGTTCTGGGTCCTCTTTTATATTGAAGAGTAATCCCTCAGTTTCAAAATCTTCATATCCCCGAAGTTCCTTAAAAGTCTCTGGCATTTTTGAATGCTCACCTGATTTATCATTGATGTACAGCCAGTCTCCTTTTCTTAATCCCCATTTGTTTTCATTGGTATTATGTATCAGCTCTGTTCTTATCGGACTGTTTGATTTCCCATTTATTATTGGTAAAAAGCTATAGCTGTCCGGAGCTGCACCTCGTGGTAATTTTGTACCCGTAATACTTGTAAGCGTTGCCATAAGATCAATTTGTGAAATCAATTCATTGGATACGGAACCTGATTTGACTTGTCCCGGCCATTTAATAATAAAAGGAACATGATGGCCTCCTTCCCAGACATCTCTTTTCAGTCCCCTGAAATTGCCCATACTGAAATGATTGTATTTTTCTGCCCGTGCAAATGCATACTTCTCAGGTCCGTTGTCAGAAGTAAAAATAACGATGGTATTCTCTTCAAGTCCTTTCTCTTTCAGGGCTTTCAGAACCTGCCCAATCACCCAATCGGTTTGAAACATAAAGTCGCCATATCCACCAGCTTTGGATTTTCCGATAAATTCATCGTTGGGAATAATAGGTGCATGTGGTGAGGGTAGAGCGAAATAGAGAAAGAAAGGATTCTCCTGCTTTTGATTGCCAATCCATTCAACAGTTTTCCTGGTTAAAGTGGGCAACACCTTGTATGGATTCCAGCCTTCGACAGCGGGGCCTTTACGAAATTCCCAATTGCCTTCTTTTGTTTCAAAACCAAAGTTATCCATATCAATATCTTTGCTTGGTATTTCAAGGAGTTGATCGTTTTCCACCCATGTGTATGGAGGAAAGTTAATTGTTCCATCACCAAAATAGTAATCAAAGCCCCTGTCCAGGGGACCTCCTGCAACAGGCTTGCTCCAATCAATATCCTTAACTGTGTAATACCATGGATTTTTTTTCCTGGCAGGATATGGACCGGTGGGTTTACCTTTGAATTCCCAGTTCCATCCTAAATGCCATTTTCCTATACATGCGGTAGTATAAGCGTTTTCTTTTAGTAATTGAGGAAGGGTAATATCTGTATCCTTAAAAAATGGTTTCCCAAATGCCTGCACTATTCCATGTTGACGGCGCCAGTGATACATTCCTGTTAATAATGCAAACCGGCTTGGAGAGCAAATGCCGGATGAGCTATGAGCATCGGTAAATCTCATACCTTCTGAGGCAAGTTGGTCCAGGTTTGGAGTTGGAATTTTAGAATCCGGATTCTGACAATTCAAATCTCCATATCCCATGTCGTCGGCATAGATGATGACAATATTGGGAAGAGGGGTTTCTTTTTTTGCACATCCTGTCAATGCGAGTAAAACAAGGAGTGCTTGAATTGTTGCTTTGAATATTTTCATACCCTATTTTAATTTATGAAAACAACATCCTTCATTCTTGATTCCGGACTTACAACAAGTGAAACAATCTCTCCATCCTTATAGGAAACCTCAACTGTCGTGTTTTTTGGAGCATGCAACTTAAAGTCAACATCCCACTCCTCTGGCCAGGCAGGAAATAAGACAATCTCATCGCCGATGGTCTGCATCAGCATTTCCTGCAATCCTATCATGCCGCTTCCGCCCCAGTTGTGATCGGGAACCCAATCGTGGCCGGGACCCCAAAATGTGGGAAAGCGGCGTTGACTGTCATCGAGTTTGCGGCTATTAAAATCAGCGGCCAGATCGGTCTGTCCCATGCGGGCAAAAAAGATCCCATCCTGGTGCCAGCTCACCATATTGCCTTTTCGGAAATTGCCGTACCTGTAAGTATCCCGGAATACCTGCAGATCATCTCGCCCCAGTGCAAACCTGTTGAATGGGAAAAGTGGGTAGAGCATGGGCAATTCTCCATTGCCATATTCCTTCCAGCTCCTGGCGGGCAAGATGGTTCTGACCCCTGTCCTGGCGTAAATCATATTTGCATCGGTACTGGAAACGAGATCTTTAAGCAGTGG
>QMPQ01000301.1 GCA_003648635.1 Bacteroidota bacterium
CCCACCAAGACTCGATTTGGAACATATGCCCAATACATATGCATTCCGGAAGACTGGATCGTGTTGCTAAAACCTTCCAATACGACCTACGAGGAGGCTGCAGCGATCCCCTACCCAGGAGAGCTGGCAATGTTCTTCCTGAAGAAGGGGAACATCCAAAAAAGGAAGAATGTTCTCATAGTTGGAGCCTCTGGATCGATCGGTACCACTGCCGTACAGATTGTCAGGCATTATGGGGCCAAAGTGACAGGGGTATGCAGTACTGCGAACCTGGAATTGGTAAGGTCCCTGGGAGCCGAAACGTTAATTGATTACACAAAGGAGGACTATTCGAAACGCGGTGAGCGTTATGATCTGATACTGGACGCCGTTCCACAGCAGGTGGCAGATAGGAAGAGCTTGAAATCACAAGCGAAGAACTCCATCACTACTGATGGGAAGTATATCTCAATAGATGATGGATTAGCCAAGGTAAGCTATGATGATCTTGTTCTATTGTTGGACCTTACAAAGTCTGGTGAGTTCAAACCGGTAATCGATAGAAGCTATCCATTGGAGCAGATGGTCGAGGCCCATAAATATGTCGAGACTGGACACAAGAAGGGAAATGTAGTAATAACTGTGGATCATAATAGCAAAACCTAACAAATCACCAAAGCGGACGCCAGGATCATCTGTGCGCAAAAGGAACAAGGGCGCAGGCGCGGCTTAGTTCCACCATTAAACCAAATGAACCTTATGATGAATCAAATCAGCTATACGCCAATCGGAATAATCCATTCTCCTTTCACTGAACTGGATGGTATGCCGATTCAACCTTCTGCAGCGCAGGGAATAAAAGGTCATATTCTTATTAATGAAGAATTTGCTGAAGGCCTGGATGATCTGGTCGGTTTTTCACATATCTATCTTTTATTTCATCTGCATTTGTCAGATTCGTATAATTTAAAAGTAGTGCCATTTTTAGATGATCAACTTCGCGGTGTTTTTTCCACCCGTGCGCCAAAAAGGCCAAATTCAATCGGACTATCGGTAGTGAAACTCAAGCAGATTGAGATGAATCGACTTGAAATCGAAAATATTGATATTATTGACGGAACCCCTTTACTTGATATCAAACCATATGTCCCGGCAATGGATAGAGTAGATCATTCTAGGATTGGTTGGCTTTCAAAACATGTGAAGGAAGTAAATTCGAGGAAATCTGATCATAGGTTCAAATAAAATATCGGTCTAACAATCACTAAACCAGACGCCAGGATCACCTGTAAGCAATAAAACCCATATTTATAATTATGCTGAGAAATCTATTGATAATGTTTTTATTGATCTGGACTTATAGTTCATTCGGGCAGATTCCACGCTTACATGTGGATGGCAGGAACATTTATGACCAGAATGATTCACTGATAATGCTTCGTGGATTTAACTGGGGATGGTGGGGGGAGGCGCTGCCTGAAGATGCAGGCATTATTAAAAATGAACTAGGGGGGAATGCTGTCAGGCTGGCTTTCAGATGGTACTATTGGGGAGGAACAGACAAGGATAATCCAATGAATGCACGTGATTCTTTATCCCCGGGCAATATTAAACCGGATTATCTGAATCTTCTGGATTCCTATATAGAATGGCTTTCCGGGGAAGAAATCTGGACTATATTGTTCATTAACTCTGACCAGGGAGCAGGAAAAAATGAAAATCATTTCTTCAATACCCCTTATTTGAATGAAGAGTTTCTTGAAACATGGAAATTCTTAGCGAACAGATACAAAGAAACTCCATACATAGCTGCGTTTGAATTAATGGCAGAGCCACAATATCAAAAGCATAAGCGGGATGTTAACCGTGAAGAGCTTGTGGGATGGTATAGAGAAATTGCGGATAGTATCAATACAGTTACCAGGAGTAGCATTCCTTTTGTAATCGGGCCGCAGAACTATTATCTGCCCGATAGTTTGACAAATGAATATTACTTAGACGGGTATCAGGTTATTTATGCTGCTAATATGTTCAAGCCACATGATTATTGTGTAGGAGATCCAGATTTAACATATCCATCGGCTTATGTGAACAAAGAAACCATTGAGACCTATTACAATGTTCCTTTGCAGTTCAGAGAAAAGTTCAATGTCCCTGTCTGGGTTGACCAATGGGGGGCTTCGAGGTTATCAAATGGATATGTCGAGTATACAAAAGATGTAATAGACTTCCTTGAAAGGAACGAATTGCACTGGACCTATTGGAACTGGCGTCAATATTCAGGAGACAGGGGAATATTTGAAAGGTATCCCAAATGGAGTGGAGACTATCAGCTGGATACCCTGCTTTTTGAATTGTTCGGTTCGGTCCTGCTTGATGATGAATGCCTGATCAGCACCTCGAGCATAAGCGAAACAGCATGTGACAGCTATACCTCACCAAGTGGAAAAACCTGGACTGTTTCCGGCACCTATCTGGATACGATCCCAAATTCAGCCGGCTGTGACAGTATCATGACCATTGATTTAACTTTTGATTGTCCCAATTCCCTTAGGAATAGCACAATACTTCCTTTATCGATCTATCCCAATCCAGTGAAGGATTTTATAAATATTGAACTGGAAGAACTATGTGATGATTTAGTTATCGAGGTTTATGATTTAACAGGGCAATTTATTACAAGTAAAAACTATAAAAACATAAGCCGACTAACTTATAGTTTTGAAGGTCTGAAAGGAAATTATCTTATTAAAATATCTAATACCAAAGGTAAAACATCTGTTTTTAAGCTAATTAAACAATAGCTTTTACACAAAATATAAACTTTAACAGGAGGTATCTTATGAATTTCAACCTTGATGTATTAAAAATAGACCCAGTTCAGGAATTAAATAAACTTTCAGAGTTTATAGTGGGTCAAGTGAATACTTTTCGTAAAAAAGGCGTGATAGTTGGATTGAGCGGCGGTATCGACTCCGCATGCATAGCAGCTGTTGCAGTTCATGCTTTAGGAAATGAAAAAGTAGTAGGACTTATCCTACCTGAATCAGAGTCTAATCCAATTAGCAGTGAATATGCGATAAAACATGCTCAAGCCTTAGGAATTGAACATCGCCAGATCGATATCACTTCAACTGTAGATAGTATTGTTAAGTATAAATGGCGAGATGAATTTCTCCAAAAAATGATTCCGGAATATAAGCCTGGATATAAATACAATATAATCCTTCCTACAGATCTTTTGGATCGGGCTAGCTTAAGCTTTTATCGTCTTCAAGTTCAATTGCCAGATGGCGAACTAAAGAGTAAACGCTTGACTCATGAGGAATTACTCATCATAACATCATTTGCAAATATTAAAATCAGAGCTCGAATGCTGCATCTTTATGCAGAAGCAGAAAGGCGTAGCCTTCTTGTTGCCGGAACAACCAACCGCACTGAGTTTATTTTGGGTGACTTCTGTAAATATGGTGATGGAGGCACTGATATTGAACCATTTACCCATCTATACAAAAATCAAATATACCAGCTTTCCGACCATCTCGAAGTAATTCAGGAAATTATTGATCGTCAGCCCAGTCCTGATACATTTAGTCTTCCTGTAAGCGATCAGGAGTTTTTTTTCAGGATAGCATTTGATAAGCTGGATTATCTCCTTTATGGATGGGAGCATGAAGTTCCCACTAGTGAGGCAGCTAAGGTGTTGGATCTTTCTGAAGATGCAGTTGGAAGAGCATATAGGGATTTTGCTTCAAAATATCGGGCTACTGCTCATTTACGAGATGTTCCAAATACATTGAAATAGTGGCAGATAAGGCCTAACCGGAGGATCGTCTGTTAAATATCTTTAAGAGTTACCCAACATAAGAAGAAAAGAACTATGAATAAAGAAATTGAGATTGGGTAA
>QMPQ01000302.1 GCA_003648635.1 Bacteroidota bacterium
AGTGTATTTGCACAGACAGAATTATTAAGTGAGAAAATTACCACCCTCAAAAAATACGACAAAGATCATTTATTGCGTATAGCCCTGCCCATAGGCGGTATTGGAACCGGGACGGTATCACTGGGAGGCTCCGGAGAATTAAGGGATTGGGAAGTAATGAATGTCCCGGCAAAGGGATATAGTACGGTTACCACAGGCAATGATGCCCCATTCTTTGCTATTTATACACGGAAGAAAAATGATGCCCCAAATACGAAAGCACTTCTGGGCCCCATTCATTATGCCGACTATCAGCACTACGAAGGAAGATCCGTTGATCATCATGGCTTACCTCGTTTCAGAAATGCTTCTTTTGAATCCACCTACCCCTTTGGTATTGTAAACCTATCCGACAAAACCATGCCTGTGAAGGTAAAAGTGATAGGATACAATCCCTTTATACCGGGTGACACAGATGCCTCGGGGATTCCAATAGCCATTTTAAAATATGAGGTGGAGAATATGAGTGAGGCGGAGCTTGAAGTCTCAATTTCGGGTAGTATCAGAAACTTTATTGGAAAAGACGGGAGTAAATATAAGTCTGATTGGAAGGGAGATTATATCCCCCTTGGAGCAGAAGAGAATATAAACGAATATAGATCCTCCGGAAAAATAAAGGGGATATATATGTACTCTGAAAAAGTGGACAAGGATGATGCCGCCTGGGGTACTTTTGCCATATCTACTCCAGCTATCGAAGAAGCAAATATCACGTACAGAACAAGTTCGGCCCAAAATTCATGGAGCAATGCTATCCTTGACTTCTGGGACGATTTCAGCACCGATGGTCTGTTAAGTGAAAAAGAGGTGCAAATAGATGATGATCCCATGGCTTCACTGGCTTTGCATAAAACCCTGAAAGCCGGTGAGACAAAGACCTTCACATTCTACCTTACCTGGCATTTCCCCAACCGTTATTCCTGGTCAAAAGAAAAGGTCCGAAACTACTACTCCATGCAATATGTCAATGCCTGGGATGTGATAGAGAAAGAGGCGGAACGCCTTCCCCGTTTAACAGAACAAACCCTCACTTTCGTAAATGCAATGCTTGGCAGTAGCTATCCCCATGTAATTAAAGAGGCGGCGTTGTTCAACCTCAGTACGCTGCGCTCCCAAACCGTTTTCCGTACTGAAGATGGAAAAATGTTCGGTTGGGAAGGTGTAATGGATCGCCATGGATCGTGCTTCGGGTCGTGTACCCATGTCTGGAATTATGAACAGGCCACCGCTTTTCTCTTTAATGATTTATCCAAAACCATGCGCGAGGTGGAATTCGGGTATGCACTAAATGAAAACGGGCATATGGGCTTCAGAACCAATCTTCCACTTGAAAAATCATCATCGGGCATTGAACTGGCTGCTGCCGACGGACAAATGGGAACCATAATGAAATTCTACAGGGATTGGCAATTATCCGGCGATTCAGATTTTTTAAAACAATACTGGCCAAAAATAAAGAGCACCCTGGCTTTCGCCTGGATAGAAAACGGTTGGGATGCCGATTTAGATGGTGTTATGGAAGGTGTGCAGCACAACACCATGGATGTGGAATACTATGGCCCAAATCCGCAAATGCAGATATGGTATCTGGGAGCACTGAAGGCGGCTGAAAAAATGGCCATTCATTTGAAGGACAAATCTTTTGCAAAGAGGTGTCAAAAGCTCTATAAGCATGGCTCTGAATGGACGGATTCAAACCTGTTTAACGGAGAATATTATATGCACAAAATCCAAACACCAAAGAGCAAGGATGAAATCGCCGAAGGGCTGGTGGGGGCTCACCGATTGAATAATCTGGACCTGAACGACCCCTATTACCAACTATCCACAGGATGTTTGGTCGATCAGCTGGTGGGGCAGTATATGGCCCATGTTATAGGACTGGGCTACCTGGTGAAAGAGGAGAACGTCAAAACCGCCCTGGAGAGCATTCTTAAGTACAACTAAAAGGAGAGCATGTTTGAGCATTTTAATAATATGCGCAGCTATGCGATGGGTGGCGAAAAAGCTTTGCTAATGGCTAGCTGGCCCAATGGTGGACGTCCTAAAATTCCCTTCCCCTATTGGTCGGAGGTAATGACCGGCTTTGAATATACGGCTGCTATTGGGATGCTTTATGAAGGAATGGAGCCAGAGGGCCTGGAGACCATAAAAAACATCAGAGACCGATACGATGGCCAACGAAGAAATCCATTTGATGAAGCTGAATGCGGTCATCATTATGCCCGTGCAATGGCCTCATGGGCAGGTATTATTGCCGAAAGTGGCTTCCTGTATTCGGGGGTCAGCAAATCTGTAAAATTCATTGATAAACCAGGGGAATATTTTTGGTCCAATGGAAACTCCTGGGGGATCTGTTCTGTTGTAAAAAACGGAGATGATTACAGTGTAAATTTTAATGTGCTCCATGGCAAGGTGGTTTTGGACACGTTCCAGCTTGGAGAGTCTAAGCCTCTGATATTTAAAAGCAGCAGAACAATAAATGAAGGTGAAAATCTGGAGATTCAATATGAGCTGTAAGTGCTTGGGAATAGTTATTTTAATTTTTGATCATATTATTTAACAGGCTCGTATTTAAAGGAATTTATGCTTGCCTTGCCTGTTCCCTTTGCATAAATCACTGGCCTCAAATAGGAATATCCGCCTAATGCATTATTAGTATATGCTGATACTTCCAGCGATCTCCCAAGCATGGTCCATTTGATACCATCCATACTGTAGGAAAAGTTTACACACTGATCTTTCAAACGAATCTTAAGAAAGCGTATCTTCTCACCTTCGACACCCTTGATTGGTCTTTCACGTCCGTGATGACTCCGAAGGATGACCTTATCTCCCTGAATTCCGAGTCCTGCCATGTGAGTTTCTGAGTACCATATAGCTAAGCCGACTTCGGTTTGTCCGGACTTTTTGCCCAGTTCTATCTGGACTTCGTAGTCTTTATCAGAAGGACTCACCTGGAGTGTCTGCATATATTCATTTTCGTTAATAAAAGTAAATTCCCCGCCGTCCAGCTTATAGTTTATTTCTCCCCATTCTTCTTCGTTGGTCATCTGCCACTGCAAGTTCAATGCGGCGTTGTCGAAATTGTCATCTGTAATTTTCTCATTGTAATGTGTCTCAAACAAGCCTTCTTTCTCTCTGTCGCGTTCTGTAACCATCCAGCCGTCTTCTGTCCACCTAATACGTTCGACAAGGATATGCCTGCCGTAGGCGGTTTTCCCTTTACGGTAGGCGTGATAGAGAACGTACCAATTGCCATCTGCATCATCGAATATAGTTCCGTGCCCCTTTGACCACCATTCCTCATCAGCACTGTAAGTATGTACGAGTGGATTGTAAGGACTGTTTTCCCACGGGCCCTCAGGGCTCTTTGATCTTGCCGTAACTATCATATGGCTTGTTGCGGGACCAGCTGTTCCTCCCTGTGCCGAGCTCATATAGTAGTAATCGTCCCGCCTGATCAGTGTTGGTGCTTCCAGACAGAAACACTCTACTTCCCAGTCATCCGGATACTCCCAGCCATCGTACACTTTAATGAGATCACCCTTTACTTTCAGCCCATCTTTGCTAAGTGGAACCATGTAACCGGTGTTAAGGTGTAGATACCGATTGCCCTTGTCATCGCTTATGTGCCCGGGGTCAATCCTGCCCTTAATGTCGAGCAATACCGGCTTGCTCCATGGACCGGCTGGGTTTTTTGAAGTGGTAACGTATATTTTCCCATACTTATTAGCGCCAAAATATATGTAAAAAAGATCGTCGTACTTGATAATGTCAGGTGCCCAAATCCAGCCAAGATTTTCAGTCAGTGCGTAGCCGATA
>QMPQ01000303.1 GCA_003648635.1 Bacteroidota bacterium
GGAAGCGGACTGCTCCGTAAGATCCTGGTAGTGTTCCAGTTCACCCTGGCAGTGATCCTGATTACCGGTGCCATGGTGGCCAGTAAGCAGCTGACTCATATGCGCAGTGCAGATCTGGGTTACAACAAGTATAACCTGGTCCATATTACACTCAGGGGAAATCTGAATCAGGAATATGAAATGCTCAAAGATATTTTCCAGGCTAATCCCGGTGTACTGAGTACCACTGCCTCCAATCAACCGCCCTACCGCGTTGGATCCAACTCCAGCGGCATTGACTGGGATGGGAAAGATCCGGAACAGGATGTATTGGTCTCCTTTAACGGAGTTCATCATAATTTTACGGAAACCATGGGCATTACCCTGCAATCGGGCCGGGATTTCTCCGATGCATTCCCCGGGGACATGTACCATGACGATACTTTGTCTAACTGGATCATCAATGGAACCCTGGCTGGAATAATCGGAAAAGAGGAGATTGTGGGGATGGAACTTGTATTCATGGGCATTCAGGGTCAGATTGTGGGTGTTATGGAAGATTATCATTTCAAACCGGTTGGCGATGAAATAGAACCCATGGCCCTGGCTCCTTTACCCTCTGGAATGCTGCAACATATGGTGGTAAGACTTGCACCAGAAGAGCCACAGAAGGCACTCAATTTTATGGAAGAGAAATGGAACGAAGTGCTCCCCCAATACCCCTTTGAATATAACTATGTGGAGGATGTAATTGATGACATGTACCGCACAGAGGAGCGGATGGCCTCACTCCTGAAAATTTTTATGGTGGTTGCTATGGTGATCGCATCGCTCGGATTGTTTGCCCTTGCTTCTTTTACTGCCCAGCGCCGGATCAAGGAGATAGGTATCCGGAAATCCATGGGCGCCCAGGAGGGACAGATCACCTGGATGATGATCCGGGACTTCTCCCTTTATATTCTTATATCGCTGGTGATTGCACTGCCTGCCGTTTGGTTTATTGCCAGATGGTGGCTCAGTGAGTTTTCCTTCCGGATCGATCTGGGTCCAGGACTTTTCCTGATCACAGCCCTTGTTACCACTGCCGTAGCAATCCTGACGGTGATGTACCATGCTTTCCGGACTGCCCGTACTAACCCGGTTCTTGCCCTTCGGTATGAATAGGGTTTAGTTAACCAGTATCCCCTGAAGCAGGAAAAACCCTGCTGCAATAAGAGCACCAACAAGAGGTCCTGCAATGGGGATCCAGGAATAAGCCCAGTCGCTGCTCCCTTTGTGCTTCATCGGCAAGAGCATATGCATGACCCTGGGACCCAGATCCCTGGCTGGATTAATAGCATAGCCAGTAGTCCCTCCCAGTGATATACCTATGGCCGTCACCAGTAATGCCACAGGCAGAGCACCCAGGGTACCAAGACCCATTTTAACCTCTTCTCCATCTTCAAGCAGTATGGAAGGGTCTGCAATATAGAGGATTACAAAGATCAGCACAAAGGTGCCGATCACCTCACTGATAAAGTTACTGAGCGGCTTGCGAATAGCAGGCCCGGTCGCGAAACATCCCAACTGCGCACCCGGATCTTCCGTGCGGTTAAAATGGTGGCGGTAGAAAAGCCATACGGTTCCGGCTCCGGCAGCCGCCCCTAGCATTTGTGCCAGGATAAACGGAAGCACCTGGCTCCAGGCAAAATTACCGGCTGCTGCCAGTCCCAGGGTAACGGCGGGATTGATATGTGCACCTGATACAGGTCCGGCCACTGTGACTCCCACAAAAACACCCAGTCCCCAGCCCATTGAGATCAAGAGCCATCCACCGTTATTGCCTTTAGTATCTGTAAGTACCACATTGGCCACTACCCCATTTCCCAGAAGTATCAGGAGAAATGTGCCTATGAATTCTGCAAAAAGTTCGTTTAGCATGGTATAAAAGTTAGTTAGTAAAGTTAATGCTTAGCAGTTATTGTTTAGTGAATCAGGTAACGGGGTCCTGCCAGGAGCGACTCCTGGATACGGCTTTTTCCCAATCCTTTTTCAGTGCCTGACGCTTCTCGGCTTTCACCTTGCTCGTAAAGGTTCGGTCCATGGCCCATTGCTTTTTTATCTCCTCCACCGATTCCCAGAAACCCGTGGCAAGTCCGGCCAGATAAGCAGCGCCCAGAGCCGTGGTCTCTATGTTTTCAGGGCGGATTACCGGGATGCCGATCAGGTCTGCCTGAAACTGCATCAAGAGGTCATTAACCACCGCACCACCATCCACCTTCAGTTCGCCGATCTTTATTCCGGCATCACTTTCCATGGCCCCCATCACATCATTTACCTGGAATGCGATGCTCTCCAGCGCAGCCCTGGCGATATGGCCGGCTGTAACACCACGGGTAAGTCCGGCAATCATACCCCGGGCATACTGATCCCAGTGAGGAGCCCCCAGGCCGGTAAAGGCAGGGACAAAATAAACCCCACCATTATCCTCCACCGATTCTGCCAGTCGCTCCACATCGGCCGATTTCTTTATAAGACCCAGTCCATCCCTCAACCACTGGATCACAGCACCTCCAATAAAGATGCTTCCCTCCAGGGCGTAGGTGGTCTTCCCATTCAGCTGCCATGCAATGGTGGTCACCAGGTTGCTCCCGGAGCTAACTGGCTCCTCCCCTGTATTGCAGAGGATGAAGCAACCTGTTCCATAGGTACATTTAACCGATCCAGGCGTGAGACACATCTGGCCAAAAGTGGCGGCCTGCTGATCTCCCGCTATTCCGGCAATGGGAACTGGTACAGAAAGAATCCCCTTGGCAGTCTCCCCATATACCTCCGAAGAAGATTTAACTTCGGGAAGCATGCTTTCAGGTATGCCAAAGAGTTCCAGCAGTTCCTGATCCCATTTCAATGTTTTGATATTAAACAACATGGTTCGACTGGCATTGGTCACATCACTCACATGTACCTTCCCCCCTGTAAGGTTCCAGATTAACCAGGAATCGACGGTGCCCAGTGCCAGCTTTCCAGCTGCGGCCTTCTCTTTTGCTCCTGGTGTATTTACCAACATCCACCTCCATTTGGTGGCCGAGAAATAGGCATCAATCACGAGCCCGGTCTTCTCCTGGATCATCTCTTTATGACCCCTGGCCTTCAGTTCGTCACAAAATTCAGATGTTCTCCGGTCCTGCCATACGATGGCATTGCAAATGGGCTTACCACTTTCCCTGTCCCAGATCAGTGCGGTCTCCCGCTGGTTGGTAATCCCAATAGCCACCAGATCACCGGCTCCAATGCCCGCATTGCGCAGGGCATCGTGCATCACCCGGTTCTGAGAATTCCAGATATCCTTTGGATCGTGTTCCACCCATCCTGGTTGGGGAAAAATCTGCCTGAACTCCTTCTGAGCCACCCCCACCATTTTTCCGCTTTTGTCAAAAACAATGGCCCTGGAGCTGGTAGTACCCTGGTCCAGGGATAGGACGTATTTGTTGCTTGAATTGCTCACTTTGTTCGCGTTTTTAGTTAGTAGTTAAAGCTTAATTAAGCAGATGCAAAGTGGACAGCCTTGTGAAGGCTTCCACCTGTTCGCTTTCCCAGGCCTTATCCTTTCCAAGTTCGAAGGCCATGATGGCAGCCACTTCGGGAGCTATCCGGATACACTCCCGTGCATCCAGCTGCAAGGCCCTGATACGGCGTGACAGGCAATCTTCCAGAGTACGTGCCATCTCCTCCCTCACAGCCCATACCACCTGAGCTTTAATTAATTGCACCCGTTCACTAATCATCGTACTCATACCAGGGTCTTCCCCAATCAATTTGTCTATCTGCTCCCGATCACTTCCGTACCAGTAAAGCGGATCGCTGTGATCAACACCCTCCTTATAGCCATGTATTTTCA
>QMPQ01000304.1 GCA_003648635.1 Bacteroidota bacterium
ACCTCTGTGGCTCTTTTGGCACCACTAGCTGTGGAAAGGTTCATAAAATTGATGGAGGCTATCAGGATCAAAAACAAGGCAATAACTGAAAAAATGATCACCGAGGAGCGGCTTCCGCCCGGGTTGATCTCGAATTGGAGATCCGACTGCAAATGAATTTCCTTCAGAGGCTGGAGAAAATAACCGAAGGCATTCCCGCCGGCTAAAAACTCCTCCATACTGAGACCAAGAGACTCCTCGAGCTCAGTTCCCATATGCAGTTCGATCAGCTCAGGAAACTTTGACTCAAGCTGCTGAGGATCAACATCCTTTCGTAAACGAATATAGGTATAACTATTATTTCCCAGCCATTGGTTCGAATTGGCCAGGTAGATTGAGGTCATGGATCCCAGCATATTATAGTGGAAGTGTGAACTCTCTGGAAAGGCTTTCACCACCCCGGTCACCTCATAATTTGTCTCCTCCTGACCCACCTGTAATAGTTTACCCACAGGATCCTCATTTCCAAAGTATTTACGGGCAATCTCTTCCGTCAGGACCACTGTATTGGGCCTGCTAAGCATTTTTTCCGGATTCCCATAGACGACCGGGGCCGTAAAGACATTGAAAAAGGTTGAGTCTACATAATAGAAGTTTTCCTCGATAAACACTTTCTCCTCGAAGCGCACCTTGGGATCACCATCAAAAGTGAAGAGACGTGTAAAATCAACTACTTCCGGAAAATCGGCTTTCAGGGTCGCACCCATGGGAGCGTTGCAGAGGGCAGCCTCAATCTCATTGCCCTGTATCTTTCCCTTGACGTAGATTCTGTATATTTCCTTGAAATGCTTATTGTGCCTGTCAAAACTCATCTCATCCACTACAAATAGCAGGATCATAAGAGAACTGGCGATGCCAATGGCCAGTCCAAGCAGATTTATAATCGTGTAAGCCTTATTCCTTCGGGCATTGCGAAATGCAATCAGTAAGTAATTTTTTATCATGACAGCTCAAATTGAAAACGGGCTATCTTCATAGGGTGGGTGGTTATTCAGGAATGTTTCCTAAATTGGGTTTCAATTTAAACAAATTCACCAAATAAGATGATAAATAAGTGGGTTTCTTTGAAGAATTTAACATTGATTTTGGCCATATTACTAGCTTCCACTGAGCTATATCCATGCACCATTATTGCTGTTGGTAAAAAGGTTTCGGCCGATGGATCGGTAATTATATCTCATACCGATTGCGGAGCCGATAATCGCATCAGGGTGGTACATGGAAGGAGCTATAAGAATGGAGAGATGGCACCGGTATACTTTGGAATACAGGATATTCACCGACCCCTGGACGATTATGGTGATGTTCTGGGTCATATCCCGCAAGTGGAGAAGACCTACACCTATTTCCACTCGGCCTATCCTCATATGAACGAACACCAGCTGGCCATTGCCGAAAGCACCACCAGTCAGCGTAAAGAGCTTAAGGTGGATATTGCTGTCTGCAAGCAGATTATGACCGTAGAGCAGGCGCAGGCCTTTGCCCTGCAACGTTATACTTCGGCCCGTGAAGCAACTGCTTTTATTGGTCAATTGATGAGCCAGTACGGATTCCTCCCTTCCTGTGTGGGCGAATCGGAAACCCTGGTTGTTGGAGATACCGAAGAGATCTGGATTATAGATATTTTCAGCGTAGGATCGGGTTGGGATCCCGAGAGCGGGGAACCAGGTGCCATCTGGGTGGCTCAGCGGGTACCCGACGACCATGCCCTGGTAGTTGCCAACTGGAGCATTATCAAGGAAGTGGATGAGAATGACCCCGAAAACTTTATCTTTTCTCCCAACTACAAGCAATTTGCGATTGATAAGGGATGGTTCAATCCTGAGGGGAGCAAGCCCTTTATTCTTCAGGAAGTATATGCCCCCATGTTCCGCGAATGGGCCGCTAACCGTATGTGGCTCTTTTACAGCACCTATGCACCTGGATACGCCGAGTGGCCAGAACGGAAGCTGGAGGATGGACATATGATGGGATACAACCAATATATCCAATACGTGGAGCCCCTCTCCATCTATCCCACCTCTGTAAAACCAGAACGAAAAATCTCCATCCAGGATGTGATGGCTTTCCAACGATCCACTTTTGAGGGAACCATATATGATAAGACCGAAGATTATGACTGGTATGTACCCGATGGAGAGGGAGGAATTAAGAAGAGTCCCCTGGCCACCCCCTTCCCCAGCAAGGATATGCGGGAACTGCTGGATATTAACAACCGACGGAATGTGGCGCGTCCGCAAGGTTTTTACGGTATGATAGCCCAGCTGAGAGGCTGGTTGCCCGATCCCATTGGTGGCATTTACTGGGTCTTCCTCGATAACGCCTATACCAGTCCCTACGTACCCATTTACGCCGGCACTCAGGAAACGGCCGATTGTTACAAAAACTTCGATCCCACCACCTATAGCAACAAGTCAGCCTGCTGGGCCATCGATTTTGTGGACAATTTGCTCTACCTGAAGTGGCAAGATGCGGTCCAAGATCTATGGAAGGTGCGTGACCCCTACGAAAAGCAACTCTTCTCAGAGCGTGATCATGTGGACCAGGAAGCCCTGGCTCTTTACAAAAAGAATCCCGATAAGGCCCTGGAGTATCTCACCGCATACTCCAAGGGAAAAATGGAAACAGTACTTGATATGTACAATGGGCTGCATGACACACTGATCGTTAAATACAGTAATAGCAGATAGTTAATGGTTAGTAACGAAATGGACAGTTGTTCGTCTTGGGTATGGATAAACTGATAAAAATAATTCTATGTCATAACTGTGGCACATCAATTGAACGCGATCTCTCCTATCGCACCTGCGCCAATTGCTTTGTCTGTACCGGATGCGAGATCTATATCTGCCCGGAATGTGCCACCGAACTAATTGTAAAACCAAAAAAGCTATCACCTTGACCCTCAAGAATGTATTCCAGATTATAAGACGCGATTCTTTAAGTCTGATAACTAACATGACCGGTCTATCACTGGGGCTGGCCGCCTCTATCCTGCTCACAGCTTTTATCCTTTTTGAACTGAGCTACGACAGGCATTTTACTCATGTGGACAGGATCTGCCGACTTAACTCCATCTGGATCGAAGGAAGCGAAAAAGAGATCATGCCCATCAACCTGAGGCAAGCCTATACAGAACTCCCTGAACAGGTACCGGGCATTGAGGCAACTGTTCAGATATACAGAGGATTCCGGAGGGAGCTTACACTGAATGAGAACAGGTACCAGGGATTAAAGCTGCTCTATGCAGATCCCGACTTTTTCATGGTATTCGACCTGGAACTGTTGGAGGGAAATCCCGAACATGCACTAAGGGAGACCAACGGGGTGATTCTGACCGAAAAGATAGCCCACCGGATCTTTGGAACAACCCAGGTTACAGGGAATGCCCTGGAGATGGAGGGAAAAACCTATACCGTAACCGCAGTTGTGGGAGATGTGCCGCCTAATACTCATTTCCAGTTAGATATACTGATGCCCATGGCGGCGGTCGACCAGTTGCTTTATCTCGAAGGATTGGAATTCTTTACCTATTATCTGATGGAGAAGGAGGCTGATCATGAGCTGGTTAGAGAGATTATAAGCCGTGAGAATACAAAACTGCTTCAGGAGAGGTTTGGCGATTTTGGAGAATCCACTTTCTCCTCAGGCACCGAAATGCTTAGGCGCTTACACCTGCATACCGTTGTAGCATGGGATCTGACCCCTCCCGGAAGTATGAAGAATATCCTGATCATGCTGCTGATTGTGGTCACAGTGATGTTCCTGGCACTTTCCAATTTTATCAATCTCTAT
>QMPQ01000305.1 GCA_003648635.1 Bacteroidota bacterium
ACGGAGTTTATAGAGTAGAACTTGTGGAAAATGTAGGTGAAAGCGATTCTACGAATCAAATCTCTTTCACCTGCTGTTTACCTTTTATAAAAATAAATGCCATCACACTACCCAAAAGGCATAATAATGAGGCGATGTAAACTACCCTGTTAAAAGCGCCTATAAATGAATTATTCAGATGCCTTTGAACAATCACTTTATTTGCCTCAGACAAATCGACTGGCACTTCGGCTGCGGCAAATTTTGACGATTCTAACATTATTTCGTTCTTCATCCCAGAAGGGATATCCATGACGCTAATTTCGTTTTCAATAGATTTCTGAAAGTAAAGCAATACCATTGCCCCCAGTAATGCTATAGCAAGCACTCCTGCTGCCCGTGCAATGGTATTGTTAATACCTGAGGCAATACCAGAATTATCTTCAGAAATTGCTCCCATAACTGCTGTGGTTAAGGGAGCGACAGTAATACCCATTCCTATACCCAAAAGTAAAAATGACAGAAAGAAGGTGTTCCAGTATGCACCGGGACCAGGTGTTATGCCATAAGTGGAAAAAAGGTAAAATCCGGTACTTGTAATTAGAGGACCGATAATCAGAGGTAAGCGGACCCCTTTCCGATCAGCAAATTTGCCTGCAAGTGGAGATATTCCGGCTATTGAAATAATAATAGGCAGCATCGCCAGGCCAGCTTTTAATTCGCTGTATCCTTGAATCTGAATTAGATTGAGAGGGAGAAAAAACATGGCGCCTCCTAAGGCAGCATAAACAAATAGTGTCAGGAGATTGCCACCACTGAAGGTTGAAGACTTAAATAGATTCAATGGCATCATTGGGTGCGTTGAATGGGACTGCACGATAATAAACCCGATCAAAGCTAATCCACCCATGCATAATGAAAATATAATTTGAGGATTTCCGAAACCGTGTTTGGGAGCTTCGATAAAGCCAAAAGTAATACCGGCAAGCCCCAGGGTCACCAAAACAGCACCCCATATATCCAACTTCATTGCATCTGGGTTTTTTGACTCAGGAACCTTAGTCATCATCGTGATGAATACCAGGATGGATAAAGGGAAATTGATAAAGAAAATAACTCTCCACAGTCCTAATCCGGCAAGCCATCCTCCTAATACCGGGCCAAAGATCGCGGTTAAGGCACTGAAGGTTGACCATAAGCCAATTGCTTTTCCTCTATGCTCTGCTCCAAATTGTGAACTTAATATGGAGAGGCTGCCAGGAGTTAACAGTGCTCCGCCAATCCCTTGAAAGACTCGTGCTACTATTAGCTGAACAGGGGTTTGTGAGAAACCACAAATGAGTGACGATATTGAAAAAACACCCAATCCAATTAAAAAAACTTTGTTGCGACCGAAGAGATCACCTAGTGAGCCTCCAACCAGCAATAAGGCGGATAAAAATAGCGCATACCCATTGATCACCCATAATAGTTCCGTTCCTGTTATTCCTAGATCTTTTTGCAGAGCAGGTAATGCAACATTTAAGGCCGTACTATCAATAAACACAAGACTGGATGCCAGAATCGTTGATAGAAGTGTCCACTTCTGTATTGGAGTAAATCCTGATTTATTTGAGCCCATAAATGTTTGCTGACCTTACGAGTGGAAGTGAAACAGTCTCCGTCCTAATTTGTTTATTCTGAATATGTTAAGAATATCACAAACAATATTATCGTACTGAGTGGCTGATATACCCACCCCTAATAGCATTAGGCCATGTAACCAAATCTTGAGCATTATGAAATACGGAGTAAACAGAGTAACACTTGTGGGAAGGTAGTTAATGTGTACTTATTTTGAATCCCTTGTATTCTTCGTATTTTTATAGATTTGCTTATACAGAATGTTTGTAACAAAAGGGGTGAATTTGCTCAGTATAAAAATTAGTTTCCCAAATATTGAATGATATGCCCGGGGCCTTCTATTTGCAATTTGATTCAAGATTATTTTCGCTGTTAATGAGCGGGGCCTGGTAATTAATTTATTACGAACGGGTACCTTTTCAAGCTTTCCATCAGGAGAAAGAGTTCTCTTTCCTGTATCGTTTTCTGTGAACCCAACATATGCAATTCCAACAAATACCCCAGTTTTTTTATTTTCAATCCTAAGGCTTTGAGCAAGAGCTGTAAGAGCCATTTTGGACAGTGAATAAAGTGAATATGCAGGGATCCCTTGAAAAGCCGCAATACTTGAAATAAATATTATAGAACCTTTTGTTTCTTTTAGTTTTGGAATTGCCACCATGCTTGGGAATAACGCTCCCTTTACATTGGTGTCAATTATTTCGTCGACGACTTTGTCAGTGATAGTTTCTAGATCTCCAAAAATGGTCGACATCCCGGCATTATTTATCAAGACATCAAGTTTGCCAAAATGAAGAATAATTTTTTCGATAAGTTCAACAACATTTTCATAATTGGCGACATTCCCTTTATGGATTAGTAGTTGTTCCGAATACGCCTGAAATTCGTCCTTTACAGCCAGAAGTCTTTGTTCATTGCGTCCGGTAATTGTAACTTTTCCACCATATTGTAGTACTTGCAAGGCCAGGTCTTTCCCAATACCCATAGATGCGCCTGTAATCAGCACAACTTTATTCTTGTAAAAATCAGATGAATTCATTTTAGATATCCATTTTGTTCAAATCAGTCGATACACGGGATTATTAAGAATAATAGTAATACCCGATCACAACTTCTTCTCAATTTATATCGCCCTGACCAGGATTGATTAAATTTCAAACACTATTTGACCGATTCTCGGCTAAAGTTAGGAGATACTTTTTAAAATTGAACTTTAATTTTGCATCAAAAATGAAGGTGTGAAATGCATAAAGGAGTAGAAAGACACTTATAATGTTAACCAGTTGCTGGAATGATGATATTCCTCAATTGGGGTAAGCTTTGTTTCGAACTTATAGGAGCTTACCAACATTGAAATCTCATGCTTTATGGTTTCAATGCTATTTCTGATTAAATCCTGTCTAAATCCTTTTAGCCCCAGCTCTGCAACAAAATCGGCAGAGATGATTCTGCTAATTATTTTCCCCAGATCAACATTTTTTCGTTGTGTATTATTTAGGTCAATCTTGAAATTCAGAATCGATTTAAAATGATCAGCTACATTTTTCGTCAATTTGTAATTCATTAAAAACTCTGACAGATTCATGGTTTTTTGACTATTCATTAGTTTTAGAACCATCTCCGATATTTGTGTGTAAAGCATTTCATTTGAACCTTCAAATATTTGAAATGGTCTGGAATCAATTATTGCTCTTGAACCAAAACTTTCAACCTTATAGCCATTTGCTCCGCTTAACTGCGCTACTGTTTGGGCCGATTCCTGCATTAAGTCGGTTATGTATGCCTTCATACTGTTGGCTTCAATACCCTCAGAAGCTAAATTATTTACAATTCCGCTAAATGCAGCACTTCTTGAACACATCGCAGAGCAAACTGTAAACGCACTTTGGACTTTTGATATCTGATGTTTCACCTGATCCATTGCAATTAAGGGCTTTCCTCCAATAAATCGGGTAGTGCAATGCTTAATGGCTTCATCGAGATTCCTTCTAATGAAGCCCATGCCCATGCCCGGGAAATGAAAGCGACTTCTGTGCAATAAATCCATCATCATTTTTAGTCCGGTCGATTCTGGCTCCAGTTTAAATTGCTCGGGGACCTGGATGTCAACAATGTTTTTCCCATAGGGGATAGGGTATAAACCAATGTTATTATAATACTCCTCAACTTTGATGCTCTGATTGGCTTGTTGAACATCACAAATGAAGAAATCAATG
>QMPQ01000306.1 GCA_003648635.1 Bacteroidota bacterium
ATCTGGGCCGGAATCAGGTGCCTTTTCGCAATTTGAATCTTCTCTTCCACAATATAGCCCGAGAGATCGATGATCTCCATTCTGTCGAGAAGGGCAGGGTTAATGCCAGCTGTGGTATTGGCAGTGGCCACAAACATCACCTTCGAAAGATCGTAATCCAGCTCCAGGAAGTTATCATGGAAACCGCTATTCTGTTCCGGATCGAGTACCTCCAAGAGTGCAGATTCCGGATTTCCCTGGGCACCTCTGCCCACTTTGTCAATCTCATCCAGCACAAACACGGGATTTGATGACTTAATTTTTTTCAAGTTCTGGATTACTCTTCCCGGCATGGCACCTATATAGGTTTTCCGGTGGCCCCTGATTTCGGCCTCATCATGAAGTCCGCCCAGTGACATTCTGACATATTTTCTGTTCAGAGCCGATGCAATAGACTTGCCCAGGGAAGTTTTTCCAACTCCCGGAGGACCCACCAGACAGAGAATGGGTGACTTCAGGTCCCCTTTTAGTTTCAAAACCGCCAGGTGTTCCAGAATCCTGTCCTTCACTTTTTCAAGCCCGAAGTGGTCCTTATCCAGAATACGGCTGGCACGTTTCAGGTTAAAATTATCCTTGGTATATTCATTCCAGGGAAGCTCAACCAGGGTCTGGATATAATTGACCTGTACAGAGTATTCCCCGGTGGCCGGATTCAAGCGAAGCAGCTTGTCCAACTCCTTTTCAAAAGAAGCAGCTACTTCCTTGTTCCATTTTTTCTTTTTTCCTTTTTCCCTGAAATCAAGTACCTCCTGGTCCTGGGGCGATCCTCCCAGCTCATCCTGGATGGTTTTCATCTGCTGGTGCAACAGAAACTCTCTTTGTTGCTGATCCAGGTCGCTTTTTACCTTTGTCTGGATATCGTTCTTCAGTTCCAGCATCTGAACCTCGTTGGAAAGGCTCTCCAGAAGAGTGAATCCTCTTTTTGCTACACTATGAGTTTCCAGCAAGTCCTGCTTCTGTTTGAGGGAAAGCTCACTGTTTGAGGCCAGAAAGTTGACCAGGAAGGATGGACTCTCAATGTTTTTAACGGCAAAAGTGGCTTCGGTTGGGATGTTGGATGAGAGCTTGATAATCTTGATAGATAGATCTTTCAATGCAGCAGCCACTGCTTTGGCTTCGCCCGCAGGTTCGTCCTCATCATCTTCCAGGGGGGTAATTCTGGCTACATGATAAGGTTTCTCCGTAAGCAGGTCGTTTAGCATGAAGCGCTTCCTCCCCTGGATAATCACCGAGGTAGACCCGTCGGGCATTTCCAGGATCTTCAGAATCTGTGCCACGGTTCCGATACGGTAAAGGTCATCCATCTCAGGATCTTCAATGGTGCCATCCTTCTGGGCTACAGCGCCAAGTATTTTATTCTTCTTATATACCTCCTGAACCAGCTTCAGTGATTTATCCCTGCCCACAGTGATGGGGATCACCACTCCCGGAAATAGTACCGTATTGCGCAAGGGCAGGATCGGCAACACATCGGGAATGTTCACTTTTTTCAGGTCTTCCTCCTCTTCCTGGGAGAGTAAAGGGATATATTCAGATTCTTCGTCAATAGGGATCATCTTCTTCTCCATTCCTTTTAATACACAATCTTCAGTCAATCTGTCAGCCCCGCATTTCCGGAACCGGTCCCACCCTTATGTCAATAAGTGTGCCAAGATCTAATACAACGGAGCGCGGTATTTGTTTAAAAAGTCTTTAAATCAACTCAGATATATCTGATGGTGACCTCCTTCAGAAATTTTTCTTCCAGCATCCTGGCCATTCGTTTCACAACAGTTCTTCTAATTTCCAGGTCGATGGGTAGATTTGGATCCTGGTGCGCAATATTTACCCGGGTTCCTATGATAAAGTGGATCTCATCGCTCTGTTGAACCAGTTTCACAATCCGGTCGGCCGGTCCCTTTCCCAGGGTGTATGAGGGAGAAAAATCCTTGAGAATCCGGGTTACCTTGGTGATGGTCAGAATGCCTTCGGTAACAAGATCTATCCCCTCCATATGTGATACAGGTGGCAGCTCCGGGTCTTCGAACACCAGGCTATCCTCTATCTCCACATCCAGTTCACGGGCAATAATATCTGCAGTGGTGGCACCACACACTACTTTTTTCCCCTTGAAGGCTTTGACTGTAGACCCAAGTTCAAGGTCATTTTCCTCTTCATAAGGGGGGCCGGTGATGATCATCAACTTTCTGGGATTTCGAAAATAGATGCTGGCACAGCTGGTGTCATCCTTGGAACTGTAGCCATCGTTTTGATGTGCCATGTTGACCATTTTTAAGGCCAGCTTGGGGGCCGATATCTTGGGACTGTTCTGAACCAGTTTTATGGCATACTCCTGCATATTGTCCCTTCCCCATCCCAGTGGGTACTTATCCGTTCCCAGTCCTGACTGGGCGATGCCATCGCTGCAGAAGATGATCCTGTCCTCTTTCCTGGGTTCAAACTGACAGGTTTGAATCTCCTTGCCTGCATTTTTTTCACTGTCCAACACCAGGGTTTTCCAGGCCGGATCAAAGGGTTTGTTGTCTCTCAGGACAATGGTTTGAGGATTATCAAATTCCAGGATATTGATGAGTCCGTCGTGTTCTATATCTACGATTGTAAACGTGGAATAGCTCATCTGGCGTTCGCTACATACGGGCAGGGTGTTCATGATGATCTCAGCAATTTTCTCTACTGCCTTATGTTCAATGGTGAAGTTCACAGCCATGGTAGCCGTTAAGGTGGCCAGAACATTGGCCTTGACTCCATGGCCCATACCATCGGACAGGATCACGATGGTGCGGTTCTCCTCTTTTACTTTACGGCTGAGAAATACATCTCCGCAAATACGCTCATTGCCGAAGTTGCGCTGATTGCATGCGGCCTCGATATAAAATTTGCCGCTCATGGATCTTTCTGGTCCTTTCCGGGCTTATAGGATTCAATAATTGAATTGAGCATCCGCTCGGCTTCTGATGTTCCTTCCCCCAGAATAAAGCCAATCTGCTGTGCCAGGCCCAGGTTCTTGTCTATTACTTCATTAAGTCGTTTTACCACCTCCTCTTTCTGCACTTCAGGGGCCGACATATCCCGAATTACCGCTCCAACAATCTTATCTTTATCTATGACAAACACGCTGACATTCAGCAATTTACCTTCGTGTCGAATATCTCTGTTGGTAATAGATTCATTTTGAGCAAGCACATAGGTAAAAAGATTGTAAAAATTGTAGGGAAGGAGGGTTTTCAAATCGGCACCGGCAAGTCCGGGTACCACCTCGTTGATCTCTCTGGCGTCCTCTCCAAGCATAGATATAAAACTGTTATTGGTCTGAATAATCTTCAGATTCATATCACATATAACCACCATGGAGGGCAGTTTATGGAGCATGCGGCGGACTATTTCAGAAGCTTCCCTGGCGGCCTCCTTCTCTTTTTGAGCAAGGCGTTCAGATTTCTTAAGTAAGTCCTGGGCCTGTGCAAGCTTCTCATTACTGATCTTCAGGGACTGGATATGATCCTGCCTGTTTTTGGATGCATAAGTATTGCACATTTCCGGAATGGCCAGTCCCTGCGCAATGGCAATTGCAAAGTCGGTACAGCTTGCATATCCGCATGCACCACATCCCACTGCAGACGGTTTCAACTGGTCGATCTCTTTTAGGATCTTGTTAAGCTTGCTTTCTGATGGGACAGGTAGGCTTTGGTCATCGCTTGTGAATGAGCACCTCAGATCCAGCACTTCAAATTCATCCATGCTGGCTGACCAGGCTTCTATA
>QMPQ01000307.1 GCA_003648635.1 Bacteroidota bacterium
ATCAGTGCTCTCCTTAGTAGGAATTTCGAACTTCTGGGATTGAAGGACCTCAATATGGATGAGGAGATTCCTGAAGATCATGATACCCTGGAGGCGAATGCCTCACAGAAAGCCTGGTATATTTTTAATAAGAAAGGATTGAACTGTTTTGCAGACGATACCGGTTTGGAAGTGGACGCTTTAAATGGTGCTCCGGGGGTTTACTCTGCCAGGTATTCAAGGATGGGTCACCCGACCTTTCCTGAGATGGAACCGGCCCAGGGAAACATACGGAAGCTTTTATTGAAGATGGAAGATGTGGTAGAGCGTTCAGCACGTTTCAGAACAGTAATTTCTCTGGTATTGAATGGAAAAGAGTATCAGTTTGAGGGAGTGGCGGAAGGCGCGATAACAGAATTTGCTTCCGGGGTTAAAGGATTTGGCTATGATCCAATTTTTACTCCCAGAGGATATGATACCACCTTTGCCGAAATGGATCTTTCTTTGAAAAACCAGATCAGTCACCGTGCCAGGGCCGTCAGGCAACTTGTAGATTTTCTTAAAGAGATGTAATATGTTTCAGGTATTAGCGTATATAAAGAAACCATTCCCAATGCAGCGAAGGCTACTTCTTTTTCTTTTTGCTTTTCTGACATGGATCTCTTATCCTCTGGCTGGTCAGATTGGTATGGGACAGTGGAGAACTCATCTACCATATCAGTACGCATCGCTGGTGGAGACGACAGATGATAGAGTGTTTTGTTCCACAACGGGCGGATTGTTCTATTACAAGCTCGATGATCACCTGCTTGAAAAGATTTCCAAGGTCGACGGGCTCTCCGACAATGGTGTGTCTGCCATGCGCTGGAGCAGCGAGCTGGAAACGCTGATCCTGGCATATGAGAACTCGAATCTGGATATTATCAGGAATGGTGTTGTGGTGAATATTCCTGATATCATGAAGAAGCAAATCACCGGCGATAAAACCATTTACGATATTTACTATGTAGATAAGATCGCCTACCTCTCCACCGGATTTGGAATAGTGGTGGTGAACTTGGAGAAGGACGAGATCAGTGAGACTTATTTAATCGGGGACAATGGACAATCTCTGAAGGTGAACCAGGTTACCTCCGATGGAACCCACCTGTTTGCGGCCACCGATCAGGGGATCAGAAAGGGACTGCTCTCCGATCCATTCCTGGTGGACTATAATTCCTGGGAACTTGTTATAGATATTCCGGGATTCGGCGGTGCATTCGGGACTATTGCCTTTTTTGAAGACCACCTCTTCACCTCATCCGATGACCCTGCTGATGAACAGGATCAGGTATATTACAGCAATGGATCAGGATGGAGTGACTACCCCTATTTTACCGGAAGCCTGTGCTATGAAATATTAAACCAGGGGGAATTCCTGAGCCTGGTCGATGACACGGCGGCTCACTTGATCAGCGATGATTTTCTTATTGTTCAGCAGCTGTTCAGCTCAAGGCCCCGATCGGCTTCTCTTGATTACAACGGCGATCTTTGGTTGGCTGATTATGGATTGGGATTGATGACCAACCAGGGGGGAGGCACCTGGGGCATCACGCCCAATGGGCCCTATTCGACTTCGGTATTTGATATGGAATCTTCGGGAGGCGTTTTACAGGCTGTAGTTGGAGGGATATCAGCGTCATGGAACAATTTGTGGACTGTGGCCACCCTGGAAACTTTTCAGGATGAAGAGTGGACCTGGACACATAGCTGGGCCGACAGGGACCTGATCACCCTGGCCGTAGATGTAGACGATCCTTCCCATGTGTATGCAGGTTCATGGGGCTTTGGCCTACTGGAGTTTAAGGGCAAGGAGTTTAGCTCTTATAATGAAATCAACAGTTCGCTTCAAACCATCCTACCTGGACCCTATGTCAGAATTGGAGGTGTGGCACTGGATCCTCATGGGAACCTTTGGATGACCAATTCCAACGTTTCCGAGCCCATCTCTGTCCTGAAGCCTGATGGTACATGGAAAAGTTTCAGGGCAGATAATCTCATAAGCAGCTATGGTGCCCTGGGAGATATCCTGGTAAGCAGTGCAGGTCATAAATGGGTGATTGTACCCAGGGGGAACGGATTGTTTGCCATGGACGATAACATGACCATTGATGATAGCTCTGACGATATATACGAGAAAGTAAGTGTGGTTGATAAGTATGGGAAAGTGATCACCAATGATGTATACTCTTTTGCCGAGGATCATGATGGGAATCTGTGGCTGGGAACCAACCAGGGGGTACTGGTCATGTATAGCCCATACAGGCTCTTTGTGGATGGTAACATTTATGCTCAGGAGATCCTTATCCCCCGGGATGATGGAAGTGGGTATGCCGATCCCTTGCTGGGCACACAGGTTGTGACAGCCATTGAGGTGGATGGAGCCAACCGGAAATGGCTAGGGACCTCAGGCGGAGGGGTCTACCTGGTCTCGGAAGATGGTCTGGAAGAGTTGCATCAATTTAACACAAGCAACAGTCCCCTGCTCTCCGATGTGATTGCGGATATTTGTGTGGATGGGCTTACAGGAGAAGTGTATTTTGGAACGGACAAGGGCATCATCTCTTACAAGGGAGAAGCGCTTCAGGGAAGTCCAGCATACAGCAATGTGGTGGTCTATCCAAACCCGGTCAGAGAGACCTATGAAGGGCCGGTTGCCATCAAAGGTTTGTTGGAGAATACCACAGTGAAGATTACCGATATGGGAGGCAACCTGGTGTTTGAGACAGAATCGCTGGGAGGACAGGCCATCTGGAATGGAACCAACTTCAATGGAGAAAGGGTAGCCACAGGGGTCTATATTATTTACCTGAGCAGTGCGGACGGTGAACTTTCGCACGTGACCAAGGTTCTGTTTATCCATTAGTACAAGACCTGAAGCTATATGATCCGCAAGACCAGGGGAATTGTTCTGCACACCACGAAGTATGGCGAATCAAGCCTGGTGGTGCATTGTTATACCGAACAAGGGGGCAGGCAGACATTTATGGTAAAAGGGGTCCGAAAATCCAGGAAACATAACCGTTCCAATCTCTTTCAACCCCTGTTTATTCTCGACTTCGAAATCTATCATAAAGATAGCAGGGATATCCAGCTGGTGAAGGAGGTCACCCGGGCCATTCCGCTTAATTCGCTTCCTTTTGATATTACCAAAAGCACACAGGCCATTTTTATGGCAGAGGTGCTTTACAGGGTGGCTAAAGAGGAGGAGCCCAATCCCGTGTTGGCCAATTTCCTGATCTCTACCATTCAGTACCTGGATACCATGGAGGAGGCATCGGCCGATTTTCATATTATTTTTATGTTTCAGTTGTCAAAACACCTCGGGTTCTATCCTCAAAATAATTCAGGCGAAGAGAGGTTTTTTTTCAATCTGGCCAGCGGTCAGTTCAAAACGCATTTTGGAGATCCTGAGATCTATCTCAACGAAGAGGCCAGTGAGCTATGGAACCGCTATATGTGCTGTGATATACAGACAGTTAAAAAAGAGGAATTCAATGGAGCGCAGAGGAAAATCACCCTTGATAACCTGGCACGTTTTTACAAATTGCATGTGACTGGAATGGGAGAGATTCGCTCCCTCGAAATTTTGCACGCATATTTCATCAAATAGGGATTGCAAAAAGCTGTGATATTTCCTATGTTCAGGGTAACTATGCTATATATATTGCGTATACGCAACGAAACCAATTAGAATCTGGTCATTCTAAAGGTCGTATTGTTTTTCTTTTCCGGATACACTTTTTTG
>QMPQ01000308.1 GCA_003648635.1 Bacteroidota bacterium
CATTGTTGAGGTACAGGACCAGGTTTGCCACCTGCGATGCCGAAGCCTCAAATGCCAAAGAGGTGCCTGGATCCACAATGGAATTCCTGTCTGGATTGATGATTGCTACGGAAAGCCCTTCCTCGTAAACGACCACAAAAATATCAGAACCCCCGTCATCTTTTCCCTCCTTGCTGGAGTCGGCACTCCTGAAAACAAAGGCCAGGTGGGTGATGCTTTCATTGGCCGGTACTCCGTAATATTCCCTGATGCTGGGCCCGATCTCAAGGGAGTAAAGGTTGGCCGATTCCAGCGTAAGTTTTGTTTCAGCGGTATTGGTCCCCCAGGCAGTTTTTACATATTTCCAATCGCCCATGTCGGTGCTTTGATCGGTAATCACCCCTGTATGGGCATAGACATCACCGGTAAAATCTTCAAGTCCAGCGGTTCCCAGAGTGGCATCATAATAGATAGTGAGCGCTTGACCGGATGTGGAAAGATCCGGGTCGCTTGTAATGATCTGTGCGCTAGTGAGCAATGGGGAAAGAATGAATAGAAGGGTGACGGGCAAACGAAATGAGGGTTTCATAGGGACAAAATAATGTTTTTTTTCCTTGAAAAGCCCGATAGTGGTGCAGGTTTTTAATATTTTAGTCCTCTGACTAAGCTGATCATAAAGAGATGAAAAAACCAAAATTAAGCTTCTGGCAAATATGGAACATGAGTTTCGGATTCCTGGGAATCCAATTTGGATTTGCCCTTCAAAATGGAAATGTAAGCCGGATCTTCCAGACCCTGGGTGCAGAAATTGACCAGATCCCGATCCTTTGGATCGCGGCCCCGGTAACCGGGCTGATTATTCAACCTATAATAGGTTACATGAGCGACAAGACCTGGGGCAGGCTGGGGCGCAGGCGTCCCTTCTTCCTGGTTGGGGCCATTCTCGCTTCCATTGCCCTCATCCTGATGCCCAACTCACCGAGTTTATGGATTGCAGTGGGCATGCTCTGGATCATGGATGCTTCCATCAATATTACCATGGAACCTTTCCGCGCATTTGTGGGGGATATGCTACCCAACGAACAACGGACCAAAGGTTTTACCATGCAGAGCTTCTTTATCGGCATTGGTGCATTTGTGGCTTCCTGGCTTCCCTATATGCTTTCCGAATGGTTCAATATTTCAAATACCGCTCCCGAAGGACAGATACCCCAGACCGTGATTCTCTCCTTTTACCTGGGAGGTGGGGTATTCCTTCTTGCTGTGTTGTGGACCGTATTCCGTACCAAGGAATACTCGCCCGAGGAGTTGACAAGCTTTGCTGAAGAGGAGGGAAAAGAAGTAGCTTATCATGATGACAGCACTGAGCCTACCAACAAATATCTGCGCAGAGGAATCATCTGGACTATCGTGGGACTGATATTTGCCTGGCCGGTCTTGCAATTCAAGCTGGAGAAGGAGCTTTACATACTTTCCGGCGGCTTTGCCTTGTTCGGTATTCTTCAGCTGGTAACAGCAGGCTTTGTGAAAGGACAAAAGGAAAAGAACGGCCTGGTCCACATTATTACGGACCTCTACCGCATGCCTCAGACCATGAAACAGCTGGCCATTGTCCAGTTCTTCTCATGGTTTGCCTTGTTTAGCATGTGGATCTATATGACACCGGCGGTTACCTCGCATATGTATCATACGGCGGATACCACCAGCGTGGCCTATAACGAAGGGGCCAACCTGGTAAGCGGGATGTTTGGTTGGTATAATCTGTTTGCAGCAGCTTTTGGACTTATACTGCTCCCCTTCCTGGCCAAGCTGACCAACCGGAAGATTACACATTCCATTGCCTTGATTGTGGGTGGAGTAGGACTGGCCTCCCTTATGATCCTGGACAATCCCCAGCATATGATCTTTTCCATGATCGGGATCGGTTTGGCCTGGGCCAGCATCCTGGCCATGCCTTATGCCATCCTGACTGGTTCACTGCCGGCACATAAGATGGGTATCTATATGGGTATTTTCAACTTCTTTATTGTAATCCCCCAGATTCTGGCAGCAACCATCCTGGGTTTTATGGTGAAGTCGCTTTTTGGAGGTGACAGCATCTATGCCCTGCTTACCGGAGGCATCTCCATGGTGGTGGCTGCTGTGCTTATTTTATTTGTAAAGGACAGTCATCCCACATAAGAAAGAGAAATGATAGGATATTATAATTCAGATCCGTGGAGCATTATTGAGGAAGGATTTGATCCGGCCATGCAAGAAGCTTCCGAAAGTATTTTTAGCCTGGGGAACGGCCGGATGGGTCAGCGTGCCAATTTTGAGGAGCACTATTCGGGAGATACTCTCCAGGGAACTTACCTGGCCGGAGTCTATTACCCCGATAAAACCAGGGTGGGCTGGTGGAAGAATGGCTACCCCGAGTATTTCGCCAAAGTGCTTAATGCGCCGAACTGGATTGGAATCGATATTGAGATTAACGGGGAGCAGCTGGACCTTCATAAAATGAACCCGGTTGAGTTCAGGCGTGAGTTGAATATGCAGCAGGGCTATTTGGAACGGACCTTTGCCATCTATGTGGGCGAGGCAAGACTTGAAATTGCTGCCCGCAGGTTCCTGAGTATGAAACGTGACGAGATTGGGGCGATCCGTTATGCCATTCGTTCGGTGGATTTTGAGGGAGAGATTTCTTTTACTCCTTACATCGATGGCAATGTAGTGAACCAGGATTCAAATTACGATGAGCATTTCTGGGAAATGGAAAGCACCAAGGCGGTGGCCGGATCGGCCTACCTGATGGCGCGTACCAAACTTACAGGCTTTGTGACCTGCATGACCATGAGCTACATCGTGGAACTGAATGGGGAAGTTGTACAATTAGAACCCGAAGTGCTTGAGAGGGAAGACTTTGTTTCCAACACGGTTCATCTAAAACTGGATCTGGGAGAAGAAGCCATCTTTTACAAATTCGTATCTGTGCTTAGCTCCATGAATCACAAGCCCGAAGACATGGTTTCTACCGGAATCAATCTCCTTATCGAAGCCATGAGTATTGGTTTTGACAAACTCTTCGAGGAGCATGCAGGCATCTGGGAGGAGAACTGGGCCCATTCGGATATCATCATTGAAGGAGATACCGCCGCACAGCAGGGAATCCGTTTTAATATCTTCCAGTTGAGCCAGACTTATACAGGGAAGGATGAACGATTGAACATCGGTCCCAAGGGATTTACCGGGGAAAAATACGGAGGAAGTACCTACTGGGATACAGAAGCCTATATGATCCCATTCTACCTGAGTACAGCCAGGGAGGAGGTCGCCCGAAACTTACTGATTTACAGGTATAAGCATCTTGAGAAAGCCATCGAAAATGCGGAAAAGCTTGGATTCACCGATGGAGCAGCACTCTACCCCATGGTGACCATGAATGGCGAGGAGTGTCACAACGAATGGGAGATCACTTTCGAGGAGATTCACCGGAATGGGGCCATTGCTTTTGCCATCTATAACTATGTTCGGTATACCGGTGACAGGAGCTACCTGGCTTCGAACGGACTGGAAGTGCTGGTAGCAATATCGCGCTTCTGGCGCCAACGGGTCAACTGGTCCGATCTCAAAGGAAAGTATGTGATGCTGGGTGTGACCGGGCCCAATGAATATGAAAACAATGTAAACAACAACTGGTACACTAATAAGATGGCCAGCTGGACCCTTTCATATACCGCGGAAGAGTTGAAGCTTTTGGAAAAGGAGAATCCGGAGGCCTTTAAGCTCCTGGAAGAAAAAAC
>QMPQ01000309.1 GCA_003648635.1 Bacteroidota bacterium
AATCCGTCTGGAGATGCCAGGGAGTATTCCTGAGCATGACTGCTGATCACAACTATAGAAAAAAAAGTGGCTAATAGTAGTTCTTTCATGATTCAGTTTGTTACAAACGTATCGTTCACCTATTTCCCTTGAATATATATAATCCCTTAGGTTTCATTGTGCTCAATAGTTATTACCACATTCCCCTTCTTGTGTCCTGTCTCGACATATCTGTGGGCTTCGACTATTTGCTCCAGTGGAAAGCTTTTGTCAATCACCGGTTTGTACTTGCCAGACTCCACAAGGTTTTTCAATAGAACGAGATCATTTATATTAGGCGTTGGTGATCCATTATTGATTGAAATGAACTTCCCTTTTGGAGCAAGTGCTGACCTTGCTTGTTTCTTAAAGCGCTTACTATCCGCCACAAGCAATGGAACGGCATCAAGAATCAAATCATATCGTTCACTGCGTTTTGAATAATCCTCCTTTGTGTAATCGATTACCGCTTCGGCTCCCAGGGATCTTACCAATTCCAGGTTCGGAGTACTGCAGACCCCTGTAACCTTCGCCCCATAGTAACTGGCAAGCTGTACGGCAGCAGTACCGATAGCTCCTGAAGCTCCGATAATGAGAACCTTCTTACGACTTTGGACATCTCCCTTCTTAAGGAAATGCAACGCAAGCTCTCCACCGTAGGGGATTGCGGCGGCTTCCTCATAGGTAATTTCGGAGGGTATTGGCAACACCAACCAATCCTCGGGTATACATATATACTGGGCATAGGTGCCAAATCGCATCCTGGTGGATGATTTTACGGTGTAGGCAAAGACTTGGTCGCTTATATTGAACCGTTTTGCATCCTGTCCCATGGAATCGATCTCTCCAGCTGCCACCATACCTAGGATGGGATTCCTCGGTTTACCAAAACCCAACACCAGTCCCATCATAAGTCCCAATGGATGCCACTTAGGAAGGTTGAATCCCCGGATTATACAGTCACTTGACGTGACTGAGGTCGCGTGAATTTTGATACATATTTCATTTTTCTTAGGAGTGGGCTTTTCAAAATCTCGCAGTTGAAGGACCTCCGGCGGTCCGTACTTCATACATACTACTGCTTTCATAAGTATTATTCCTGATTTATTTCGATCTGGTCTTGTGCAAAACGGTCGGTTTTAGTGATTGTTCTATGTCCTATATCTCATTTTGCTCTCTATGGCTAAAGGTATACTGCCATGGTATTCCTTTTTCCAGGCTCTTATGCTAACGGGTTGAATAAAAGCTCGTTTTAATACTCTCCCATACCCAGGCTTCCTCATTCTCCTTCACATAGCCCAACCCAGGAAAGTCAAAGTGAAAAGACATTGTTAGCATTTTTTCATTAGCTGCCATAGCCAAGAATTTCCTTCTGGATTTAATAGTCATATCCATATCAAAATCCACGGCAGCACACCATTCGGGGTGTTCGCAATGAATGGGATGCAGAAGCGAATCAACGAGGTAAAGGAATTTATTATTTTGTGATTCAATCAGCACAACTATGTGTCCAGGTGTATGACCTGGAGCCATCAAAGTGGACACACCGGGGATGATTTCTTCTCCATCTTCAATGATATCTATCCAATCCTTGACCGGTTCCAGGTTCCGGTTCACAAAACCGCACATGATCTCTCCTATATGTCCTTCCAGGGCTGATTTTGCTTCCCCTTCCATCCAGAATTGATATTCACGCTTTCCCATCAAGTACCTGGCATTAGGGAATACCAGATTCCCATCTTCCTGGGTAATGCCATTGATATGATCCGGATGGGCATGAGAGATCAGGATTTTGTAAATATCTTCCGGTTTAATACCCAAGGTCCGAAGATTGGCTACGAGTTTCCCGCAATGTGCTTCACGATCATTCAAACCAGTGTCCACCAACAGGGTTTCTTCCTCTGTTTTGATTACCAGGCAGGTATAATCGCACACCCAACCCGGCCAGTTATCCGGCTCGATGTTGTGTTGCCTGAGTGTTTTATTGAGTTCCGCTTCAGGTGCATTTTTGAAGAGCAGTGTTTTAGGGGGCGGAAACTGCGGAGGCAAGTAGGAATGTCTTCCTTCCCTGACTGCATAACAGTTGATGTTACCGATTCTGAAATGATGAGTTGTATGCTCCATAATTAAACACAACTTTTAAATAAACGTACCTCCTGAGAGTTGGCATCAATTACTATAGTGCATAGAAAGCAAAGATCGTGACACTCTTCACTGTCCGCTGTAGCGGCTTGTTATGTTGCTATTCCTTCATAGTGATTCATGTAATCAAACATGTAATGCAGAAATAGCAGCCAGGAAATAGGCCAAGATAGTTTATTCGCTATTATTTGCGGCCTTTTTATATTGACCGTGCTTGCGAACGGCCTTAAACATCGCTATGCAGTTCGCTGGATTAACCCCTGGATGCAACGAATTTGAAGAGCAGATTACCAAACCCCCACCAGCAGCCCCGTCTTCAATCGTTTGGATGACGGCCTGCTCAACCTGCTTTGTATTCCCCCTGGGTAGAAGATCCACACTATCTATGTTCCCTAAAAGACAGATTTTATCGCCGCAGTAGGCTTTTACCTTTTTCATTACCATACCAGCCTGAGGCTCCAAAGGATTGATCCCATCGTACCCGGTTTCAAGAAGTACGTCCAAAAGGGGCCAGAGGTTACCGTCAGAGTGCCGAACCACTTTAAGCCCTTTTTGATGTGCTCTTTCAACGATCTGCCGGTTGTAGTGATTTATAAATATTTTGAAATGCTCCAAGGATATCATGGGCCCCTTGTCCATAGCGATATCATCTTCAATGACCAGGACATCAAGACCAGCTTCAACCAGAAGCTCCAATTGGGCAAGACTGAATTCCATCATCATTTTCGCAAGCAAATGGAGAAATTCAGGATCAGTATATACATTCATCAGGTAGTTTGTCATACCGATCAAGCGCCAGGAACGGACGAAAACACCTCTCATGAGCCAAAAAGTCGCTTTTTGCCCTTTGAACCGTTCAACTGCAAGGTCTAAAAGACCCAAATCTTCTCTCCTGGGAACTGGGGGAGTATAATTTTTTAATTCAGCAAGGTTTTTTACAGGGTGGCCAACAGGCACGGGAATGCCGTGTTCTGACAATTTGTAGACCACTCCGAATCCATCTTTTACATGGAGGTTATCGACCTTTTCTTCATGCCCGATTTCAAAGGTCGTGATGCCATCGATGTCAAAGTACTCATGGATCAAAAAAAGCGTTTCCAGAAGCTTGAATTTATCCCTGTCATTCATCAGTCTGAAATCCTGGGGCTCAGGAAGACCATCAGTCAGATGTTTTCCAATTCGGATAATAGGTCCCTCGTTGATGCCATGTATATACAAGGGGACGCAATCAGGCTCTCTAAGCTCAAGAGCTGTTAGTATTCTTTCTTTTCCATTCATATGTCTGCTACGTCTTTAGTTTCGTCCCTCAAAGAGGATTCAGGCAATCCATGCGATTGTTATGCCATCGTTCTTCAAGAATCGACATGATTAATTTATTATGGAAGGTGTTATCACGGAAACAAACATCTCGCATTCGCCCTTCCTCTGCAAATCCTAAGTTTTCATATGACTTGATTGCTCCTGGATTAAGTTCAGATACCGTCAACCAAATTCTATGCAAATCAAGTACTGAAAATCCATGCTCTAACATTTTGTGGCCTGCAAGGGTTCCTAATCCTCGATCCCAGCCTCCAAGTTAGTGATTTA
>QMPQ01000310.1 GCA_003648635.1 Bacteroidota bacterium
AATAAGCTCTCTCCTCAAATGGATATGCCGTAAAATATCCGTACAGATCTTTTATTATTAAGGGCTCATCCCTTGTTTCTATGGTTAGCTCCAGATATCGGTAGGTTCTGAACCAAAGAGGTTGAAAACGCCTGTTTTCTTTTCCATCAGGATGGAATTTGTCTGTATAAAGACTCAACATTTTCTTACCCTGGGTTTGATTGCGGTTGCCTTTATCTCCGTTTTCATCTACTAATGCTTCAGCATATTTGATTTCTATTGTTGAGCCTCTACCACCACTAACCACCAGTTCAGGATAAGCTGTAGTTAGAAAGGTTTGATCAAACAAGATTTTTACTTTTTTATTGGCTGATATTGTCAGAGGTGACGTTCCTTTTAAAAAATCCTTTCCAATCACAATGTTTTCAGCTCGCTCTACCTCTGCAATACGCTGAAACCTGAACTCCATGAATGGGATTTTACGGGGAACAAGACTCCAATCCCAGTAGGTAGATTTTCCATCGGGAATTCCGTTTCCAATAATTTTGGAAGCTATCCAATCACGATCATTATAATCAATTAATTCCCACCCATAAGGATAACTGGAACCTTCTAGTTCTTCTCCCGGACCTACTACTGTGCTTGGAGGTTGGGCAACAAGAGGAGTATAGGCCTCGTTTTTATATACTTTCCAGCTATTTCCGGTATTTACAACCCCTTCTGCTTCATTGTTCCCCTGGACAATTAAGGCTGTTTTATTTGACATTTGAGCCAAAGGGCTAAATTCTCCGAAGTTCCAAACAACTGCCGCAAGCACATTTTTACCTGTATTTAAATATTGAGCTATATCAATGGTTTCGAAACGCCAGTGAGCAAGGTCTCCACGGGCAGGGCCCTTACAAACTTCTGTGCCATTTATGAATAATCTATAACGATTGTCACCGGAAATGTGAATAATAAATTCATCTGGTTGCACCTGCAGATTGAATGATTTTCTAAAATGGAATACTCCATATTCTGTCAATGAAACATCAGGACATGTAATCCATTGTGCCTCCCATTTACCATTTAGTAATGCAGGATTGATTTTTGTTTGCTCCTGGCCATGTACCCTTAAGGAAAACAATACAATAAAGAGAAGCCATAAAAATGAGTCCGCGATTTTACTCAGAAAAATTCGTTTCATTCTTTTCAATTAATATTGAATAATGATTGGTATATATTTTGGAGTGGCTCAACTGAGCCTTAAATCCTATAATGATTTGCTTTAATGTTTTACTATTGAAATAATCACTCGTTTTCTGCTTCAATTTGTTTAACAATTGAAAATTATAAAGGGATAAAATGCTGTTTTACGGTGTCTAATGAAACTTCCCAAACCCTAAATCCTAATGGCTTTTTGTCAAAATTCTTACTTAAAGTTTCACCACTTACCAATTGAATATTTTCGTAATTGTTAATCACTGTTTTGTGAGTATGACCGGATAGGTAAGCCAAAACATTATTTTGCTTAAATAGTTTTAATATCTCCTTTCTTTTGTTTAGAGGGAAATTGTAATATACTTCTTCCTCATCGTTGTCTTTTAAATATAAAGGATGATGTCCAATAACAAATACCGGATTCTGCTTAATGGATTGAGCATGAAGTGTTTCTTTAAACCATTTATCATGTTTTTCAGATTCATTCTTGACATTGGCTTTCCATAATTGTGTGTTTGTCACAATAAATGAATAACCATTGCTTTTAAATTCATAATAATCCTTTCCTATAGTTTTTCGGTAATAACTAAGTGTTGTGTCATTTGGAATATTCCCTACATCATGATTTCCCGGAACGCAATGGCAAGGCATATTAAAATTTTTCATGATACTTGTAAAATCAGAATATGTGCTATCGGTTGGATTATTAACAAGGTCACCACATATAACAACAAACTCAGGATTCAGTTCGTTTATTTGTCTGACAGCCTGTTTGAATGATTCTAAATCTTGCTCGTAACCTTCAAGTCCAAATCCTAATTGTGTATCGCATATTTGAACAAAAGAGAATGGCTTAGACTCTTGTCCTGAACGGCAAGTATTGAAAACTAGTAATGTAATTATTATATATATATTTATTCGTAACATAACAATTTGGTTTCTATAGCTCATCAAAGATAAAGATAAATTTTCGTCCTTGATAAAATGCCCCCGAAATACAGCCAAGTAGTTTAGAAAATAGAAAAAGTAAATAATAATCGCAAAAACAAGAGGAGGAGGATTTTTTGCACAACTGAACCTGCTACCTTTAGGTGGACGGTAAGTTAAGTCATAAATTGCCAGTTTTTATAAACTAAATTTTCTGCCCTAATTGTTGGGAGATGATCAATTTGATTCAAAATTATCTTTGCGAACATTACCATCCTTATCAATTGAATATCCATCAGGGCTTCCTTCTCTCCAGGTCAGTTGAGGCAACATATCCAGCATAACTTTTCGGTGTTCTTCTATGATCCCTTTATTCTCTTTTTTATACGCTATATTATCCCATTCTTTCGGATCAACCTCGTGATCGTAGAGCTCTTCCAGATTGATCTCAGGATAATAAATATACCGGTATCGAATACTTCTTACTGCATGTCCTGTAATTGGTTGTTCTGTCCACGTAAACTGATAACTGGTCATTACAGGTGATGTCCTGGTATTTGGATCTTTAATTTGCGGTAACAAGCTTCTTCCATCCAGGTGCGAAGGTTTGTCAAATCCTGTCAGATCAACCAGGGTTGGATAGAGGTCCATCAGGCTCACCGGTTGTTTGCATTTAGTCCCCGCTTGAGTCAAACCGGGAACAGAAATTATCAAGGGCACCCGGGTAGATCTTTCCCAGAGGGTGAATTTTTCAATATTTTCTTTTTCTCCCATATGCATACCATGATCAGACCATAATACGACAATCGTATTTTCTGCATATTCAGATTTCTCAAAGGCGTCCAACAATCGACCAACCATCGCATCGGAAAATGTGATGGAGGCAGCATATGACTGGATCACTTTTTCCCATTGATTATTATCTACCACCCACTTATGTATCCATCGCCTGCCATGATCGAATGCATCTTCAAGGTCGTCTTTCTTACACTCCGGTAAAACAATATTTTCAAGTGGATACATATCGAAATATTTCTGAGGCACCTCCCATGGATCATGCGGTTTCCACATTCCAACAGCCAGAAAGAATGGTTTATCATGTTTCTGTGCGAGCTGGTAACTTGCCCAATCTACTACATGATAGTCCGCCATTTTTTCATCAGGGACAGGAATTGGGCCCCAGGTCCACCAACCTTCACCTCCAGGCCGGCTCTTATTATCAACATCCTCCGGATATATAACATCCTTTGGCGCACGAATCTGATACGGATGAGAAATATAAACACTCGGATAGTAAAAATCCCAATTGGCAGGTTCTACCTGGCTTGTGGGAGTCCATGGTGGTGCCTGGCTATGATATATCTTACCTGCACCAAGGGTTTTGTAACCTTGTTGTTTAAAAAATTGTTCCATCGTTACAACATCTTTTAACGCATCAAATTCCCTCCACTTCGGCCCATCTCCCCAGTAAACATTCTCTGCCCCTGACCGGGCGTGATGTACTCCCGTAAGAATGGCTGCCCTTGCCGGAGCACAGGCAGGAGCCGGTGTGTGTGCATTGGTAAAGATCATTGAGGAAGCTGCAAGGCGATCTATATTTGGTGTATGGATCTTCATGCCCGTGTGCCCGGATAAAAAA
>QMPQ01000311.1 GCA_003648635.1 Bacteroidota bacterium
CTGTTGCCAGCCTGTCCTCATCGTTTTCGCAGAAAACATTCGATTCAATGTCAGCAGTCTCCCACTTCCTGTAAATGGTGTTGTTTTCAACAAATGAATTGGAGAGCGGCGCCCAAAACTGGGTAAAAGTTCTGTAATCGGCAGATTCGTTGTAGGCTATAACAATGTTGTTATAAATTCTGTTCTCAGTTATACAATCAACACTGTCGTTGGCGCAGATGTCGAAGTTGTAGCTGATTTCACAAAACCCCATGCACTCGCTTGTTCTGTTGTGGTGAAGGTAAATGTTGTTTCTCGGGTTCCTTCCATCATCAATTTCTATTGCGCCCCCGTCGCCGCCCCATTCACCACCCATGGAGTGATAGTTATGTATTTCATTCCACGAAACCTCCTGGTTGCCCATGCCAAGGCGAATTCCAATTGGCCCCCAGTAGGGAAACATAATTGGCCTGTTGCAATCGTGCACATTGTTTTCGGTAATAAGAGTGTGCTCACCATAGGAGTTAATGCCAATCGGGCAATCTTCCACTTCATTGTTGCGCACTATGCAGTGGTCTGCACCCAGGTTAATCTTTATTCCTCCAATTTTCCACACATTTATAAATCCGCGACCCGGAGCGTCATTGGTACCAAAGCAGTAAATGTTTTCAAGGATTTGATAGTCCCCATTAAGCTGGATGCAGTTTCCGTTGTAGTCGCCGTCATCCGTGTTTGTAAAGCTCGGCGCATCACCTTCACCCCAGGCTCCAATGAGAATTGGTGCGACTTCGGTACCGTCACCGTTTATCTGAAGACCATTTGAATAGCTGGTCTGCCGTTTGAAATAGATGTTGTCACCCGGTTTAAAGGTCATCGAGTTGACTTTTTCAACAGTATGCCAGGATTCTTTACGGCTGGTACCGCTGTTGCTGTCATCACCGTGTTCTGCATCCACGAAGTATTCGTCGGCATTTGTACCGCTACAAGAGGCGAGGAAACTTATGAATAACATAATTCCCGCTCCTTGGATGGAAAAAACTTGTTTCAATTTCATTTTAACAGTGTTTTGTATTTGTTAATGCACCCAATAACGGTTCAGTGTATATGCTGGCCTGTATCTTTGCTTGCCCAAATGGGCTTGCTTAACTCAGATTTTGATTACAAGGTAAGGAAGTCTGTTTAGGCAAGCAATTTTTTTCAAAAGAGACAGGCTGGCATATGACACAATGTTGGAAACCGTTTTTAATTCTTCGCTTCCATTATCCAGGGTTTTAAAAATAGCCTATCACTATGAGACTAGTTACTAACTGAATTTAAGGAATCTCCTTTGAAGACATTCAGATCAAGCAATTCATATTCTGAATTCAGGCTGTTCAAATCCACTTCCTTGTTTTTCAAATGTCTGTCAAAAAATGAAGTAGTCACCTTAGATGCTATTTCAATGGCCAGATCGGGATCGATAGCTCCAGCAAGGCTCAAAGCCTTTAATGGAATCATATAAGGAATATCCATAAAATTACTATGTCCTGTTTGAAGAAGAGTACCTTTATAAAAAAAGGAAGAGCTTTTATTCGTATAGGCATGACTATTTAAGTCTTCATGATCTGCTGGCCAATCTGAAGACAAGAAAAGAAAAGGCTTTTGAAACATGGTATCAACTATCTGTCCCCATTGGACGCCATCAAGGTTTGCGCCGGCTTTAATTCTGCTATCATTCAATAAGGATTCTCCAGCTGCTCCACCACCTCTGGAATGCCCGAAGACACCAACATTTGTCACATCCAGCCTGTCCTTGAAAAAACCAGCATTATTCCATTCATCTAATTTATTGACTACATCCACGATGTCATAAGCCCAGCGTTCTATCATATCTTTGACAAAATAGGTGCTTAGAGCCTTTTGAACAAGCGGGTGTCGTTCTTCAAATGAAAGTCCATTCTTAAATGTCTCTATTGCCGGCTCAATTTTTTCCCATGTTCCTGCTTCTATCTGGCCTGCGTAATCATAATCAAAATATACTTCAGTTCCATCAGGGAAGGTGCTTCCGGTACTTTCATAGCTATGGTTAATTGCAAATACTATATATCCATGACTTACCAACTCTGTCAATAAAGCATAATACCCATTTGCTTTTGAATTATAACCGTGCGAGAATATTAGGACAGGGAAAGTCTCATCGGCGATATCTATGTTTCTATAAACCTTAGTTTCTACTTTGCTCAAATAATTTAGCATTGAAGTCGGAAGGCCATACTTTTGTGCAAAACCATTTCTCCCTCCCTGGTCGATATAGGGATCTTCTTCTCCATTGGATTCATTGGACGGATACCAGGCTTTTATCATGAACCTCCTATTATCTGTTTCATCAGAAGTAATTACCTCTTCTCTGTCAAGTTCAAGATAAAGATCTCTTGTACCTACAGTATATGGGCCCGTAGCTTCAGGTAATTCAAAGACCGGCAGTATGGAAGGAAGCATAATGGATAAAGCCAGTATGACAAGCATCCCGATGGTTTTAAGTGCCCTGATGATGGTTTTAGGCTTACGTCTTGTTTGCCTGAAAGCTGTGATTAAAGCTATGAGCCAGATTAAATATGCAGGGATCATCTGCCATCGGTATCCATTAAATATCAGTTGCAGGGCTATAATGGACACCAACAGGCCTGTTACATAATGCTTGCTGAGTTTCTTGTTTACAAATCGATTAAATCCAACGTAAACAGTTGTAACTATAATCAGTACTAATTCAAAAAATTGCATTCCTTTTCTTTATTTGGTTTATGCTTACAAAATTCACCACATTGAATGGAATAAAAAAGGTCATATCCGGCTCAAAACATGCATTTGACCGACAAAATGTCAACTGATCTGTTTAAGGATGCTATTAAGGAGCAGAAGATTTTAGTTTAGGAAGGATAATAGTCTAATTGGTTTCCAATGCAGTTTAGGTTTTGTTAGCGTTATTTTATTATTGAAAGCTATCAACTGTGTAAGGAGTTAAAAAGAAAATCCCAATCCTAAATAAACTGCTTCAGGCCATGAAGCTCCCATTCTAAAAATAAAATTCCCTCCTGGTTTTTGAATTCTCCATCCAACAGTTCCAGATATGGGGGGTACGTCTCCTTTTAAATCTCCACTGATAAAATAACTGGGGCCTAAACCTATTTCCAAATGATGTGTCTTTGCTCCAGTGAGCAATCCATACTGAGCAAGTACATACATGCCACCACCTTCCCAATGAGCCTCTGCTCCAAAACCAACTCTCATAAAAGATGAAATATTTCTATTCCACATCTTCTGTTTTATCATACGTTCAAAATAACCTGTTGCAGTTACGTATAGGCCACCAGACCCGACATTCCCATAGATCGCATTGCTATTAAATTCTACTTCTTGTGACTTCGCTTCTTGAGCATTAATCAGGTTAATTGAAGATGATACAAATAGAATAACTAAAACCAAACGAACTCTATTTTTTCCTATCATATAATATTAATTGAATGTTAACGCTAATGCAGCGCTAAATATAGTTCCACCACTGAGGGCGCAGTCTGCTGAGCTTGCTCAAGCAGACTCGGGAGCCCGCAAGTGTGGAATAAAATTGCGTTTAACGGCATGTTCTGGAACGTTCAAATATCATTGATACAAGTTACAGACTTATACCTGATATAGTCTGTGGGTTATAAATGCGATTTTGTTTAGCGCTGCATTCAGGCACATTCCTTTTGGATGCGAGAGCTGC
>QMPQ01000312.1 GCA_003648635.1 Bacteroidota bacterium
GCAAGCTTCCAATTGGAAATTGAATCTCGACACTTTTAATGAAGAAATAGAAAACTACGTTTGCTAACAAAGTGTCATATGTAATGCGGGTTTCAGCGGGTATCTGGGCTGCGTCTCGTTGTTGCAACACCGCCAATTCGTCTTTGACGATTGACGGAAAATTTGAATAAACGAATTGGCTCCGTGCGGTTTTGAAAGTTTCGTACTTTTAATCCCGCACTCCACATACACAAACCGTTCAGGCACATTGACTTCGCTGAGCTCGCCCAGCAAGCTGGCCTCGGTTCAGCTAGTACTGAACTTTTGTCTGCCCGCTGCTATGCAGCTCTTGCATCCAAAAGGAATGTGCCTGAATGCAGCGCTAAACAAAATCGCATTTAAAACCCACAGAATAATTGAGATTAAGGCCTTAACTTGTATCAACAATAAATGAACGTTCCAGAACATGCTGTTAAACGCAATTTTATTCCGCACTTGCGGGCTCCAGAGTCTGCTTGAGCAAGCTCAGCAGACTGCGCCCTCAGTAGCGGAACTACGTTTAGCGCTGCATTAGAGCGCATCTTAATTTGGTTCAAATAACTCTACAAGGGAATTTCGTATCTTTGGTTTTATGGGAAAAATGAAACAATCAGAAATAAAAAGCAATTTTCACCGGCTCATAGATGAGACTGATAATGAGCGTCTATTAATGAAGTTCTATGATTTGCTAGTAAAATCGAAAGTACAAAAAGAGGGTGAGTTGTGGAATCAGCTCTCAGAGGAGCAGAAAGATGAAGTCCTAATAGCAGAATCAGAATCTCAATACAAGACAAACCTGATAGACCATAAGACTCAAAAAGCTAAGCATCAAAAATGGCTTTAGACATTCGCTGGACCACCAAGGCAGATATTGAGCTTGATCATTTAATCATCTATCTAGAATCTGAATGGGGTGAAAGCGTTGTAAAGGCATTTATGAAAAAGCTTTATGATTTTCTGGAAATATTATCAGAATTTCCGGAAATTGGATCAATGCAGTATCCTGAAAAGAAGATAAGAGGATTCTCATTGACAAAGCAGGTTAGTATTTTCTACAAAATTGATGGAAATCAAATTATACTACTAGATCTATTTGATAACCGATCAGATCCAAAAAGGAAAGACGCGCTCTAACATTAGGTATACTCCATTTGCGATGCTTTTTGCAGAAAGCAAAAAAGCCCGCCATTAGCAAACGTTAGTATACCCGGGCCGTTATTGCTGCCATAACATCAATTGTTTCTATTTGACTCATATTGAATAAGGTATTAACTTGTAGCAACCAACAATCCCTCTATGTCAGGTAATCCCAACAAACTTTCGCGCTTCTGGCAGGAACTGAAACGCAGAAGGGTCATCCATGTGATCACGGTCTATGCCTCTGCGGCATTTGTCTTAATCGAGCTGGTTAACAACCTAACAGAGCCCCTGAATTTACCTGCTGGTCTGGCCACCATCGTGGTCATTGTTCTAGCTGTTGGATTTCCACCAGCGGTCATCTTATCTTGGCTATATGACCTGACTGGAAGAGGCATCGAGAAGACCAAACCCCAGCAGGAGCTTAAAGAAGGAGAGAAAACAGTGGTACCCAATGCATGGAGAATAGCCACCATCATAAGTTTTGTACTAATCATTGGACTTGTAACTATCAATATTGTTATGGGTACAAGGGGATTGCGACCTGGAGATATCGAATCACTAGTGATACTTCCATTTGATAACTTCACTGGCGATGATCGACTGGACTATGTGGCAGCCGGTATGCACTCCTCCCTCATCGGAGATATGTGTAAGGTGGCTGGTCTGCGGGTGCTCGGACAAACTACTTCCAATGCCTATAAAAAAACAGATATGACGGCCACTGATATTGCCAAAAAAGATAATGTGGATGCGCTGGTGGAACCCACGCTGACTTGTTATGGTGATATGGTATGTCTTCAGGTCAGGGTGATCACTCCGTACCCAGAGGAAAAAGTACTCTGGGTAGGAGATTTCATGGAAGACAAAAGTCAGATCCTGAACCTCTACAAACGGATCATCAGTGACGTTGCACATGAATTGAAGGTCAATCTTACACTTCAGGAAGAAACAATGTTAGCTGAATTAATGAGCGTTGATACCGCGGCATACGATGCTTACCTGAAAGGCATATATTATAACGATATGCTTAGTCCGGAATCATGGTCCATTGCCATAGAAAGTTTCAAAAAAGCTATTGAAATAGAACCCGATTGGGCTGCTCCCTATGCAGGATTGGCAGAGATTGGAACTTATATGAATCAAATTGGTATTGGATCAGAGTCAGAAAGAATCAGAATGATCTATGAAAACCTTACTAAAGCCCTTGAATTAGATCCTAATTCTGCCGAAGCTCATCATACAAATGCTGTAACTGCTGCCTGGATTGAATTTGATTGGAAGAAAGCCGAAAAGGAATTCCTCAAAGCCATCGAATTGAATCCCAGTCAGGCGCGCAGTCATAGTTTCTATGCCCATGTGCTTACGATACTGCGCAGAACCGATGAAGCATTTTACCATGGTAAATTATCTCAGGAACTTGATCCGGAAAATCCATTTACACTTGGGTTATATGTGGTGGTACTGCTTAATGCCGGACAATGCCAGGAAGCACTTTTTTATATTGAAAAAGCACTTTCTATTGATCCAGGACATCCCTTTTTGGGTGGCAACTTGTCTAATGTTTATGAGTGTATGGGAGATTACGAAAAAACATTTGAAGAGTGGAAAAAAATTAATTATGACCGCTGGGAAACGTTAACAGATGTAGAATTACTGGAAGAAGTTTTCCATGAGCACGGTTGGTTTGCTTTTATACAAGAGTTAACAAGGATTTATGAAGAGGCAATGGCAAACGATATACAAGTTTCTCCCCGGTACCTCTTTCAAAAATATTTCATTTTAGGAAAATATGACAAAGCCATGGACTACCTCGAAATAATCTACAAAAACAACCCCCATAATCCAGAACTACCCTATTACTCAGCCAAATCTACCTATGATAAGATGAAAGGCAATCCAAGGTATATTGAACTCCTGAAGAAGATGAACCTTCCCATCAACTAATTGAGGCACATTCTCATAAAAGTCAAATAGTTACGACAGCTAATATTGTGTCATATGCCAGCCTGTCTCTTTGAAAAAAGATTGCTTGCACAAATAGACTTCCTTAACTTGTAAATCAAAAGGTAAGTCAAGCAAGCCCATTTGTGCAAGCAAAGAGCCAGGCCAGCATATACACTAACCGTTCAGGCACATTGACTTCGTCGAGCTCCGCTTCGCTCCGGTTCAGCGGTTGCTGAACTTTTGTCTGCCCGCTGCTATGCAGCTCTCGCATCCAAAAGGAATGTGCCTGAACGCAGCGCTAAACAAAATCGCATTTAAAACCCACAGAATAATTGAGATTAAGGCCTTAACTTGTATCAACAATATTTGAACGTTCCAGAACATGCCGTTAAACGCAATTTTATTCCGCACTTGCGGGCTCCTGAGTCTGCTTGAGCAAGCTCAGCAGACTCGCCCTCAGTGGCGAAACTACGTTTAGCGCTGCATTAGGTTTCATGCTAAAAAAACGAGCACACTACTATCAGGCTATAATTGATGCCATAATATCCATCCAAAAACACTTGTCATAACTAATACATAAGCGACTAAAGCATAAATCCATTTCC
>QMPQ01000313.1 GCA_003648635.1 Bacteroidota bacterium
ACTGACCACCATTAGCGGCAATTATGTTAAAAGTCTGAAGGATAATCCGGTGGCTCAAAGATGGACACGAAATCAGGCCAACTACCCCATGGGAATCCTGGGGCCGGTGAGGATTATTTAGTGAGACAGCCTTACCACTCCAGTACCTCATCACCCGCCGTGGCCAGGGTTGAGGTAATCCAGTCGGCCTCCGATAACTTGTCCGGGGAGAACGCGGTGGTCAGGGCCAGTACCCTGGCACCTGCAGCTTTCCCTGCTGCTACTCCGGAGATGGCATCTTCCACCACCAGGCAGGATCCGGGATCTGCTCCCACCAGTTGGGCCGCTTTTAAAAAGATATCAGGAGCGGGTTTTTTGTGCTCAATATCCAGCCCGGTCACAATGGCCAGAAACAGCTCCTTTTCCAAACCTATCTCCTCCAGGTTGATATTCACTTTCACCGGATCGGCACTGGAGGCCACAGCCATTTTCAGCCCTCTGTCCAGGCACTTATGAATGAAGTCATGCACTCCGTCCAGGGGAGAGATCTTTCCCCTGACCAGGTCCGCATAGATTTCATAAGTGCGGGCCTTATCCTTCTCCAGGTCGAAGGGGATCCTGTGTTTTTCTGCCACCCCTCCCAGGTACCGGTTCTCTCCCATGCCGGTAAATGGCAGGAAATCTTCAGCTGAAACCTGATATCCCTTTTCTGCAAACATAGCCATGCCTGCCTTACAGATATGGGCTTCCGAGTCGACCAGGACCCCGTCCATGTCAAACAGTACAGCTTCAATTCTATGATTGTTTCTCATGATCGACAAGGTAACTGTTAGCAGTGATTTTTACAATGCTTATGTATATTATAGCATTTCCTACATTGATATTCTCGAAACGATTGCATATGTTCGTAGGCGGATAATTACTATCCAAGCATAAAACAAATTCAGATGGCCACCAGCAAGCAAATGACTTCCCGGGAAAGGGTTCTTGCAGCCCTCAATTTTCAAATCCCTGACCGGGTTCCCATCGATCTGGGTGGATTTCAATCGGGGATTCATAAGAAAGCCTACATGGACCTTCTCAGCTACCTTGGAAAGGAGGAGGAGATCGTGATGCTCGATCCCGTACAGCAACTGGTCAGGCCCAGCGAGGAGATCCTGGAAATGTTCAAAGTGGATTTCCGCTACGTGACCGCAAAGGGTCCAGAGGCTTTTGACGGGACCATCCGGCAGAATTCCCGCAAGGGGGAGCTCTGGCACGATCTCAGGGATGAATTCGGGGTGGTCTGGTCCATGCCTGACAAGCAGCAGCTGTACATGGATATCAGTCACCATCCCCTGGCAGAGGCCACACTGGAGGATATTGAATCCTATCCTTTTCCCGACGGATCCGATCCCTCCCGCTTCGAGGGGGTCAGGGAAGAGGTGCTGAAGATCCGTGAGAATACCCCCTATGCCGTCTCAACGGGGATAGGAGGGGTGGTTTATGAGACCTGCTGGTATTTGAGGGGACTGGAACGCTGGTTTATGGATATGATGGAGAATCCCTCCATTTGCGAGGCATTGCTTGATAAGGTACTGGAGTTCTGGCTCGACTATTATACGGGCTTTATGAAGGAGATAGGGGATGTTATTGATGTGGTGATGATCGGGGATGATCTGGCGGGACAGAGCGGTCCACTCTTCCAACCCGAGTTCTACCGTTCGGTGGTCAAACCCAGGCAGAAAAAGCTGGTCCAGCATATCAGATCCCTGAGCTCTGCAAAAATCTGGTACCATAGCTGTGGCGGGGTGGTGGAGTATATTCCCGATTTATTGGATAATGGAATTGATATTCTGAATCCGGTACAGATCACGGCACAGGGCATGGATCCGAAATTCCTGAAAGAGAACTTTGGCAAGGAGCTTGTATTCTGGGGAGGCGGAATCGACTCCCAACATATTCTACCCTTTGTTTCCCCGGAGGAGGTCAAATCCAACGTAAAAGCAAATATGGAGGCTTTCAAGCCGGGTGGGGGCTATGTCTTTAACAATGTGCACAACATCCAGGCCGGGGTACCCCCTGAAAATATCCTGGCCATGTATGAGGCGGCCTTTGAGTTCGGGGCCTACTAATCAGGCAGCTTTCAGCGCATCAAGTCCAAGGTGTTTAAATGTACTGAGCATCTTGAGCAGTCGCCCGGCGATTGCTTTAACACCTCCGCTGACATTTGATTCCACGTTGAGGGGCATGACCGGATCGTGCAGGGACATCCGGAGCAGGAACCAGCCCTCTTCATTTTCACCGCTACAATTTACCCTGATCCCCTCGTGATTGGGCGTTTCGGGCGACCAGTCCCCTTCCTTGTCGATCAATTCGGTCATTTGTTCCAGGACCTCTTTGCCGTAGTTCCTGAATTCTTTGGTCTGGATAGTAAGCCTGAATTCTCCTTCTTCAAGGGGATGGGGCAGGGATTCTATGAGGCTGCTGAGCGTTTGGTCCTGCTGCTTCATTTTTGCCATCTGGATCAACAGTTTAGCCACCAGGTAAGCTCCGTCATCCAGGAAATGATTTTCCTTCAATGCAGCATGTCCGGAGGTCTCAATGGCCAGCCACGATTCCACACCCTCTGCATTGAGACGCAGTGATTCATTGATCACATTTTTGTAACCCCTTTTGAAGCGGTGGTGTACCCCTTTAAGGTGTTTGGTGATAAACCAGTTGAGTCCGGATGAGGTGATGGAATCGGTGACGATGACCGAACCCGGGTGTTCTTCCAGGATAAGGGATGAAATGAGAGCAATCAGATCGTTGCGGTTGACCGCATTTCCCGCAGCATCCACAACTGCTGCCCGGTCCACATCCGTGTCGAAAATTATTCCCAGCTCAGCTTTTTCCCGGATCACTGCGGAGCAAATTGAATCCATAGCTTCTTTATCCTCCGGATTGGGCACATGGTTGGGAAAGCGCCCGTCCGGATTCAGGAACTGACTTCCTGAAATATCAGCACCAAGAGGTTCAAGTACTTTCCCTGCAAAGAATCCTCCTGCGCCGTTGCCTGCATCCACAATGATTTTGAGTCCGGCCAGGGGAGTGTTGTATTGAGCCGGGTCATTCACTCCTTTGCGAATGGTCTCCACCAGGAAATTTGCATAGTCAGAGATGAAATCGATTTTTTGTACGCTGCCCTTTGTTTCGCTTACTATGAAATCCTCCTTAGAAGCAATCTTTAGAAGATCTGAAACATTGCCCTTGTCAAAACCACCTTTTTCGGTAAAAAACTTCATGCCGTTCCGATTAAAAGGCAGGTGACTTGCAGTAAGCATAACGCTTCCTTCAACTCCGAGCTTTTCAGTGATGGTGGTCATAAACATGGCCGGGGTGGAGGCAATTCCACAATCAAGTACATCAAAGCCAGAATCGGACAGCCCTTCAATAAATGCCTTTTTTAATTTATTGCCTGATATCCTTGAGTCTGTACCTACAGCTACTTTCTTTGCACCCAGATCGTTTGTTTCCAACCATGTGGCAAATGCCTGTCCCAATTTCATGGCGACATCTCCGCTCAGGTTTACCTTCTCATCCCGGACGCCTTCCAGAGCCACTCCACGGATATCAGAGCCGTTCTGCAATCTAAGCCAATTTGCCATAACGAACTTTTTATTTCAAGTTAGAAACTTCTTGCGTAAATCCTCAATAATCTGCAAGCAGTGAGGGATCTCCGTAACAGGATTGCAATCC
>QMPQ01000314.1 GCA_003648635.1 Bacteroidota bacterium
TGAGTCGGCAAGGGTCCAGTTGATCATCTCGTTGGAGATCAGGTTGCCGTTGGGGACAATTACCTCTGCCCCATCGAAGCTCTTTATCTTACTGGAGCGCAGGCCAATGCTTTTCACGGTGCCCATCAGGGTTCCAACCTGTATCACATCACCCACATTGATGGGTCGCTCAAAGACCAGGATAAGTCCCGATACCATGTTATTGAAGATATTCTGAAGGCCAAAACCGATCCCCACCGAGAAGGCACCCAGTACAATGGAGAGGTTGGTCAGTTGCATTCCCGATGCCGCTGCCGCCAAAAAGAATCCGCCCGAAATCAAAGCAATCCGTAAGAGCATAACCACTGTTCCGGGAATGCCCTTGGCGGTCTTCACCCTGGTAAAAACATCCTTCTCCAGGATATACCTGACCATCCTGCTTATCACAATGGAGAGCCAGATCACAAAGACAAATATCAGGATGCTACCCAGCGAAATTTTAACGGCACCGATCTTTATTCCATCGGTAAAAAATTCCCTTGTCCATTCAAATACCCGATCCTTCACCCGAAATATCCTGAGAGAAATGGATACAAAGAGGAAAAGAAGAAGTACGTTTATCAGCCATAGGCTCTTTTTGTGGATCACCTGAAACTCCTCCCTGAACACATTGAGTTTCTGAAGGTTTTTGCTGGAGAGGATCAGGTAAAGAATGGTATCACCAAGTTTGCTGGAAATCTGGATCACTATGGCCAGCAAGAATATTTCTAATGGTAGCAAGGCAAGGAACTCGGCCAGCCGGAATGCACCCACCAGGTTGGCGATGATGGCAAGGATTTGCAGGGCCAGGGCCACCACTATGAGCACCCTGAAAGACATGTATAAGGCTGGACTTTTAACCAGGCTTTTAAATGGTCTTCTTTTGTAGAGCCAGAAGGAAAGCCAGAGTCCCATCAAATTCACGCCCATCAACACGATCCTCATCAGCCCGCCTGGATTGTATGAGAGTTCGTACAGGTAATTTAAACAAGTTGCAATCACCAGCACAATGGCCCAGGTACGGAACTTTGCTCCATAGATCCGTATCGCCAGGATGATCATGGCAAGCAACAAGATGGTCAGGTTAAGGGCATGGAATGCCAAGGGCAAAGTGGGGACCAGGAGGCGGATCATCAATGCGATCACAAAAATAGTGGAGACCACCGGGGAGTTAACGATGGAGAGGCGCCATCCCGTTAATTCAGAATACTCTTCAGAGATTACCCTGATTCGGTTATTTTTAAACCAGATCGTGTAGCCAAGGAGTGCCAGCAGCATCAGTATTGCAATGATCACGGCCCGCATATAACCTGCTTTTAACAGCATATAATCGGTCTGGATTGATCGTTTGAAGGTATCTTTGTGCAATTGAAGAAGCTTAGAACCGCCCAGCCCGGCGATATCCTTGAAAAAGCCTGGCATATCCCTTCTCAATATGGTTGCACCAAGCTCCTCTTTCTGATTACTCACCTTGCCTACCAATGTTTCCAGTGCAATTCTCTTATCGGTAAGTTTGTCCTGCTCGTCCATGATAAACAGCAGGTCTTCCTGAAACAGGCTCTTGACCGAGTCGATCCGCAGGACGGTTTTGTGGATGCGATCGAGCCTCGAAGACGCAGTTTCCTCTTCTGATTCCTGCTCCAGGGTTAACAGCCATCTTTGCTTCTTAGCCTGAAACAGCGCCAACTCAATTTCCATATCCTCTGCCGCCTTTGAGAGGCCATCTTGCAAGGCTTCTACCTGATTCAAATAAAACTGGGCCCGTTGACTGATCTCATCCAGCTCGCGGTTGCTCAAACCCTCAAGAGTGAGCAGGATTGAATCGTCCAGGAACAGATTGAGCTGGGAGACCAGAGTATCCGCATCGCTGGTAATCTTTGTCTGCTGGTCTTCAGAAACTAGAATTTTGTCAGCATTAACGATCAGGTCGTTGGTCGTACCAAATTCCTTTGTGATCCCGGTGACCAGGAAGGGTCGCAGGACGACACTATCGGGATTTACCTGGGCAGTTTCATCCTGGGTGGTCTGGGGAATTATTCCCTGGCCGGACAGCTTTTGGGGTACAATGAAGCTTGCAAAAAGTATGATAGTCAGAGGAAGCGTTCTCATTTTCATAGCTCAGGACTTTGGTAGTCCAAATCTACAAAATAGTATCTTTAGGGATGCGATTCACCAGAAGAAAATTCATCAGGCTCACCTCCAATGGAATAATCCTGCCGCTTATGGGACCCATCAACCTATACGCCCAACCGGCCGGCCATGGTGAGATCACCCTTAGCGAAGAGGCCCTCAGGCTCCACCAGGAAGCACTGGTCATCGACGGACACAATGATATGCCGGGAAATATCCTGGATAAAAAACTGAACTCGAAGCCCGGTTTTACCCTGAACGAGCCACAAGCTGAGCTCCAGACCGATATTCCCAGGCTCCGTAAAGGAGGGGTGGATGCCCAGGTCTTCGTGGCTTATATATCGCCCGACCATATGCGCACCGGGGGTGGGAACAGTGCCTGTATAGAACAGATTGAGCTTATCCACCAATTGGTGAACTCACATGCAGATGCGCTGGAACTGGCAGTTTCTGCAAATGATATTTCGAGGATTGCCGGCCAGGGGAAGATTGCCGCCCTGGTGGGTGTGGAGGGCGGACATGCCATCGAGAACGATCTGAAGAACCTGGAGCGCTACTATGAACTGGGGACCCGTTACATGACCCTGACGCACAACGAAACTACCGACTGGGCAGATGCCTCTTATGATGCACCCCGGCATGGCGGACTCTCCTCGTTTGGGAAAAAAGTAGTTAAGTCTATGAACCGAATGGGCATGCTGGTGGATGTATCGCACAGCTCAGACGATACAGTGCGGGATGTGCTTCGGGTAAGCAAGGCTCCGGTGATTGCTTCACACTCCTCGGCCAAAGCGATCTGTCCTTCGCGTCGCAATCTCACCGATGAGCTGATCAAGGGGATTGCAGGTAGCGGCGGGATCGTGATGATCAACTTCTTTCCTCTCTTTATCGTCCCCGAGGGAGGCGAAGTGGAACAGCGCTACATAGATTTTTCAATTGCCCTGAGAGGAAAAAACCTGTCGCCCGAACAGTACAGGGAGGAGATGAATAAGTGGGAAAAACAGCAGCCCCCCATGCCCAAATGTTACGTGGGTCACCTGGTCGATCATATCGACCATATTGCGAAGGTGGCAGGGATCGATCACGTGGGACTGGGTTCGGATTATGACGGTATCACTTACGGACCGGAGCAGATGCCCGATGTAAGCGGATTTCCCTATGTCACACAGGAGCTCTTGAACCGTGGATACAGTACCGCAGGGATCGGGAAAATCCTGGGCGGAAACTTCCTCAGGGTACTGAAAGAAGTGGAGAAATCTTAACTTGCAGGCCTGAATCAAAGCCTAATTGGATTGAAAGCATTATATAATATCCTGTTTCTCAGCTCATTACTAATTGTACTATTTACCGGTTGCGACAACAGCCCCGATCCGGACGATCCCATAGAAATTCCAGCCAGGTCCTTCCGGGATGCTCTCTTTGGTGGTTTATTGGATGAGAACGGAGACCCATTAATAATTGATACCGACGGCAATGGAAATATCTCCTATGCGGAAGCCGAAGTGGTCACCTATCTGAATGTGGCGGAAAA
>QMPQ01000315.1 GCA_003648635.1 Bacteroidota bacterium
GATGAGCTGCAATACCAGGAGTTGCAGGAGAAATATGAAAAAGCGCTCGTAAAACTTTCAGAAACCCAGCGAATCGCTTTCCTGATGAGCAGAACCGAGGAGCTTAGCTACCAGGAAATTGCCACAAGACTAAGCATAAGTATAAAAGCAGTAGAAAAAAGAATTACCGGGGCATTATCCCGCTTGAGAAAAGAACTAAGACCTGATGAACCAGGATAACAGACATAGAGATAAAAACAAAGATCCGAACGGACTTCCCGATCAGATTTTTTCCAATGCAAAGATTCCCTGGGAAAAGGGCAAAGCGGAGGTCTGGAACGATCTCGAGGAAAAGATCACGAAGGAGGACCATACTACTGTGCATGTACGGCACTTGCATCCCAACAGGCAATGGCTCGCACTGGCTGCATCTCTGGTTCTTCTTCTTTCTGTATCCGGTTTTATGCGCTTCTATACGGTAAGAACTTTTTGTCCCCAGGGGGTTCACACCTCCCAGCAACTCCCCAATGGTTCAACAGTAGAGCTTAATGCAGAGACCCATTTGTCCTATCACCCTTACTGGTGGTTTATCTCCAGAGAAGTGAAACTGGAGGGAGAAGCATTCTTCCATGTGGAAAAAGGGGAAAAATTTAAGGTGCACTCTTCTCTTGCAACAACTGAAGTACTGGGAACCACCTTCAACGTATTTGCCAGGGGGAAGGATTATGTAGTTACCTGCCATACAGGGAGTGTGAGGCTTAGCGAAAGCCTGGCAGGAAGTACTGTAATTCTCTCACCCAATGAAAGAGGCCAGATGGAGACATCAGGTGGATTCAGCGTAACAAAGTTGGAAAGTGCACTTAGCTCTCCAGGCTGGACCGATAATCTGATCATGTTCTCATCGGCTCCCCTGCGTCTCGTATTTGAAGAAATTGAACGTCAATTTGGCATTGTTATTGAGACACCTGAGGGGATGCAGCAGGTTTATTCGGGGAATTTCTCCCTCGATCAAGCGGTAGAGAATATTCTATCTTTGCTCTGTCTGCCATTTGATCTTGAATATGAACGTCAAACCGGGAATAAATATTTGGTCTATCCTTCCACGCACTAGCGCGCTTTTGTTCCTGCTGGTTTTATTATTGAGTTTTCAGCAATTACTTTTCGGACAGTCTGTTACAATTAAAGCAGTCGATGAACCCCTGAACCAGGTATTGATGCAGATGGCACGGGATTACAGAATCCAACTGTCCTTTGATGATCAGCTTCTATCAGCATATTCCATCACCCTTGATCAGGATTTTAACAATCCAGAAGAGGCCATCACCTTTCTGATCAAGGATTATCCTTTGGACTTCAAACAGATCGGGGATGTTTTTACACTTTACAGCACTGAGGCTGAGCAAACTGTAACAAACTTCCGCTTATCGGGCCGGGTGATAGATTCCCAGACGGGTGAAACCCTGCCCTACTCCCATATCCTTATCAACGAATCAGGCTTAGTTACGGATTTCAATGGGAATTTCTCTTTTGTATCGACCGATTCGCTGTTCGACTTAAGCGTATCCTACCTGGGCTATTATATCAAGGACACCACACTGTCTCCGGGAGCTGCAAATGTTCTGGCACTAACACCTTCCATCATCGGACTACAGGAAGTAGTGGTAGAGGGCAGCATCTTAGAACGCTCGGGACAAATTGGTGAAGAGGCGGGGCTTATCCGGCTAAATCATAAAATTGCCTACCGGCTTCCGGGGAATGGGGATAATGCGGTCTTTAACTTCTTACGCTTACAGCCAGGAATCCTTGCAGCAGGGGAACGCTCCTCCGAGCTGATCATCTGGGGAAGCTACTCGGGACATAGCAAGATTCTTTTTGATGGCTTCACCATATTCGGGCTAAAAAACTTCAACGACAACATCAGCTTTGTAAATCCCTATATGGCCAAAGATATCAAAGTACTCAAAGGAGGATACAGTGCCGATTATGATGACAGGGTTGGTGGAATAGTGGATATTTCAGGGATCAACGGATCTGTCAATAAGCCATCCATCAACGTGAACATCAACAATATGACATTGAATGGCATGGCCAGCATTCCGGTGACGAAAAGATCATCCCTCATCTTTGCATACAGGCATACCTACTATAATCTAATGGATGTAGATGACCTGAATATTAGCGGGGGAAGGCCAAGCCCTGGTAAGTACGATATCAATATCTATCCGGATTATAACTTCGGAGATTTCAATATTAAATATGCTGGATCAACTTCCGGGGGCGATAACTTTTTTATAAGCCTTTACAATGGCAAGGATGAGTTCTCTTATGATATTGAGCAGGAGAGAAACAATGTGAATGTTTCACTGGATGTGGAGGAAGAGAACCGGCAGCGTGGAGGATCGGCTTTCTATGGAAAAACCTGGAAAAACGGGGTCAACAGCCACCTCTCCATCAGTGCCTCCGGATTAAACAAAGAACTCTATGAAAAGCAGCTGGCTACAAGAACCTCCGGGAACGGAGGAAACTTGCCTCCAGGGCGAGAGGTCCTGTTTAATAATGATATCCTTGAGCTCAGCGTGAAGAATAAAACACGGATCCCTCTCTCGAAGAGGCAGATGCTTGAGGCTGGATGGAATTACACCCATGAAAGCGTAAGTTTCAGCCAGGATAGTCTCGATCAAACCCTGGCAAATTCTGATAACCAGAGTCATCGTCTCGGATTCTTTGTACAGGATGAGATCAGGCCCCTAAAGCGTCTAAGTATAAGACCCGGGGTTCGTCTGGACTACCCGATACACCTGGAAAGGGTCTATATCCAGCCAAGAATCCAGCTTACTCTCGACCTGTCAGATCACTGGAGATTCAATGTTGCTGCCGGTATGTATAATCAGTTTATCTCCGAAACTTCGGTGATAGACGAATTGGGAAACGTGCGCTATGTATGGGCCATCAGCAACAATACTGATATTCCTGTTCTGAAAGCCAATCACTTTGTGAGTGGTCTCACATACAAATACAAGGGCTTCACCCTTGGCCTGGAAGGCTATTACAAAACCACCACGGGTATCACCAGGTACAGGAATTTCTGGAGAGAGGATATACAGGATGTCTACCAGGGAGAGGCCAGAATGTATGGAATGGACCTTATGGTGAAGCAATATTTCCGGAAACATGAGGCCTGGGCCTCCTATACGCTTAGCAAAACGGAGGAGTCATTTCCTTACCTGCCAGAATATGTGGATTATGTGGATGCACCCCAGGATCAACGTCACGAGATCAAAGGCGCCCTGCTGCTTAACTTCAGTCCCTTCTTCTTCTCCACCAACTATGTATATGGTTCGGGCTTCAGGCCCCCGCCTTCACCGGATGTCGACCCGGAGGATCGCTATCCATACAGCCGGCTCGATATGGCACTTATATACCGGCATAGCATCAAAAGCTACCACTTCGAGCTTGGAATCTCCATTTTGAATGTGCTAAACCATGAGAATATTAAGTACACCAATGTGATCCGGATTCCTGACTCCCAGAACACCAGCATCAGCATTCATGCCGAAGCGGTTCCCTTCACCCCCACCATCTATCTGAACATGGCTTTTTAGGAGAGGATCTGCACAATTTGCCTGATATGTTCTGGTGTGGTACCACAGCACCCGCCCACAATATTGGCACCGGCTTTCACCAGCTCTTCTA
>QMPQ01000316.1 GCA_003648635.1 Bacteroidota bacterium
ACCGGGGCCCGCGGCTATACGACACCGAAGAAACCAGGGAACTGGTTACCCGTAAGATCGCGCATTACAAGAAGTACCGCGACATCCTGAATGCGGATGTAATTCACCTCCGCAGACCCGATGGACGAGATTGGGATGGTATCCTGCATGTGGACCCTAAGCTGGAAATCAAAGGCTATGCCCTGCTTTACAATCCCACTGAAGAGGATTTGATAAGACAAATTCGCCTTCCGCTCTATTATACCGGACTGAGTGAGACTGCAAATATCTCCATAGGAGACGGATCATATACCGAGCATCTGATTTCACGTGATTACAGCGTAGAGGTGAATGTCACCATACCTGCCCATGGATATATTTCCCTAATCGTAAAATAATTCAAAAATGAACACAAGACAGCTCCTTACCCTTATACTGATTTTCTGCTCTGCACTTACCGGTATCTCACAACAACGCTACGAAGCCAATTGGGAATCCATCGACAGCCGGCCTGTGGCCCCCTGGTTCGAAGATGCCAAATTCGGTATTTTTATCCATTGGGGTCCTTCCTCCGTACCGGCCTGGAGCCCCCGGGGAACTTACTCCGAGTGGTACCAGTACTGGCTTCAGAATAAAACCCTGTCTGGCAATGGAAAGTTCACAGGCATGGAAGTATACGATCACCATGTGGAGACCTACGGAGAAGATTTTTCCTATTATGATTTTGGAGAGATGTTTACTGCAGATGAATTTTATGCCGACCAATGGGCCAGGTTATTTGAAGATGCCGGCGCCAAATACATGGTGATTACCTCTAAGCACCATGATGGATTCACTCTTTGGCCCAGTGAGACTGCCAAGAAGACCTGGGGCTTCCCATGGAATGCCGGTGATGTGGGAGCTAAACGCGACCTGCTGAAGGAACTGGAAATTGCCGTTAAAAAAACCGAAGTGAAGTTTGGTACCTACTATTCACTTTACGAATGGTTCAATCCACTGTGGTTATCAGATAAGGATAAGTATGTAGTGGAACATATGCATCCCCAGTTTAAGGAGCTGGTAGAAAATTACACTCCAGATATTATCTGGCCGGACGGAGAGTGGGACATGGAAGCGGAAAAGTGGAAAACGCCTGAACTGCTTGCCTGGCTCTTTAATGAGTCTCCCATTGGAGAAACCGTAGTGATCAATGACCGCTGGGGGAAAGGGATCCGGAATCATCACGGTGGGTATTATACCACAGAGTATGAGTCAGGACTGGATGGCAGCCATCCCTGGGAAGAATGCAGGGGTATCGGTTTTACTTTTGGATACAATGTCAATGAAACCGAGGAGGATTATGCCACACCCCAGACCCTGATCTACCTTTTGCTAAATGTTGTGAGCAACGGAGGTAACCTCCTTCTGGACATTGGTCCTGATGCCAGGGGTCAGGTTCCGCAAATCATGCAGGACCGCCTGCTGGCTATGGGGGATTGGTTGAAGGTGAACGGGGAAGCCATTTACGGCACCCGAAAATGGGACCGGGCCTGCCAGTGGTCTCAAAAGGGCAAGAAAAACTGGATGCCGAAGGGGACACACTACCTGCCGGCAGATTTTATTCTGAAACAGACGGTGGACCAGCAGCCGGGGTATGCCGTCAGGGAAGCCTTCTTTACAAGTAAGGGAGAAGATCTATATGCCATTGTTCCAGGGTGGCCAACAGAGGACCTGCTTATCAGGGACCTGAATATTACTCCAGGCACTACTATCAGCATGTTGGGAACAGATGTTAAGCTTGAATATGAACAAAAAGGGAAACATCTGTTGATACATATTCCGGAACTAGACGCCACCCAGCTCCCTTGTGACTACGCCTATAGCTTTAAGATCAGCAAATAAATCGACGCCGAAACCTATGAAAAGAGTATTCTTCAGCCTCTTTGTTCTTCTCCTCTCTATGCAGGGCTTTGCCCAGGAAGGGGACTCTGTCTATTTATTCTCGTATTTTATTAATAACGGGGAAGACGGCCTGCATCTGGCTTACAGTGAAGATGGTCTTAGCTGGAAGGCTCTGAACGAAAATGCATCTTATCTTAAACCTGAAGTGGGAAAAGACAAGTTGATGCGAGATCCCTGCATAATCCAGACCCCAGATGGCACCTTTCACCTGGTCTGGACCGTTAGCTGGGGAGAAAAGGGTATCGGATATGCCTGTTCCAGCGACCTGATCCATTGGAGCAAACAGCAATACATCCCGGTGATGGAGCATGAAAAGAAGGCCAAAAATTGCTGGGCCCCTGAGATCTTCTTCGACGAGGAGACTGAAGAATTTATAATTTTCTGGTCCACTACTATTCCCGGGCGCTTTTCCGAGACAGATGGTACGGGTGACGGAAAGAACAATCACCGAATGTATTATGTGACAAGCAAGGATATGATCAAATTCAATCAAACCGCCCTGTTATATGATCCTGGATTTAATTCCATCGACGGAACACTTTTGAAGCATGGCAGCTCTTACCTTATGTTCCTGAAGGATGAGACCCGGCACCCCGTGGCCCAAAAGAATATCCGGGTATCTATCGCAAATGCCATGACCGGCCCCTGGTCTCCGGCCTCTGAGCCCATCTATGACAAAGATTGGGCGGAAGGCCCTACCATAGGCCGGATAGGAGAACGATGGATCCTTTCCTTTGACCGCTATACGGCCAACAGCTTTGGGGCCATGTCTTCCACAGACCTGGAACACTGGGAAGATATTTCGGATCAGCTCTCCTTTCCTGAAGGAACCCGGCACGGCAGTATCCTGAAAGTCTCTCGTTCCGTTGTGGATATCTTAAGGGGACAACAATCCACCAATCCTAATATCATCCTCTTCTATGTGGATGATATGGGATGGCAGGATAGCTCCGAACCCTTTCATACTGAAGAGACGCAGCTGAACAAGAATTACCATACACCCAATATGGAGCAGCTGGCAAAGGAAGGTATGAAATTCACACAGGCTTATGCCTGTGCCGTATGTTCGCCCTCACGTATTAGTCTGATGACTGGCATGAATGCGGCCAGGCACATGGTGACCAACTGGACCCTGCGTAAGAACAAGTCACCCGATCCAGAAAATAAAGATATTACACCTCCTGAATGGAACATGAATGGCATGACCCAGGGCGAGGAAGTGCCCCTGACCACCAGGGCCATAACCCTTCCCCAGCTTCTGAATGAGTCGGGTTACCGATGCATCCATGTGGGGAAAGCACATTTCGGGGCCATTGGAACACCCGGGGAAAATCCACTGAACCTGGGCTTTGATGTAAATATTGCAGGCCATGCCGCGGGCGGTCCCGGGAGTTACCTGGGAGAGCATAACTTCAGTGCCAGCTGGAGAGACGGGGGGCATATCTGGGATGTACCCGGACTGGAGAAATATCACGGACAGGACATTTTTCTGAGCGAAGCACTTACCATTGAAGCAAACATGGAAATCGATAGGGCTGTGGAGGACAAAAATCCCTTCTATCTCTATCTTTCACATTATGCAATTCATGCACCCTGGGAAAAGGATAAGCGTTATTTCCAGAAATATCTGGATGAGGGACTGTCAGAATTCGAAGCCACCTATGCTTCCATGATCGAAGGCATGGATCGCTCCCTGGGGGACATCATGGAGAATCTGAAACAGCA
>QMPQ01000317.1 GCA_003648635.1 Bacteroidota bacterium
CCTTTTTGCCGGCAGAACTTTTTGAAGGCAGCCTGGAAGAATTCTGGGATGGGGTTAAGCTCCTGGACGGGGAATTTGAAGAGAAGCGCCTTAAGATGGAAGAGAAAGGGCTTAAATGGCGTTACCTGGCCAGGCTGGAAAATGGTAAAGGGACCATGGGCCTGGAGGAAGTGGATCCCTCCCACCCGGCGCACCCCCTGGAGGCCAGTAACAACATTATCCTGATTACCACGGACCGCTACAACGAACTGCCCCTGATAATCAAAGGCTATGGCGCCGGGGCAGAAGTCACCGCAGCAGGTGTGTTTGCGGATGTTATAAGGGTCGCAAACGTGTAGGACATTAGCGACCTTAGTAGTTACTATTTAGTGGTTAATTGGATGCCTTTATAATTGCTTCCAGGCAGCGTTCAGCAGTATGGCCATCCCATAATTCAGGACGGACAGCTAACCGTTCTCTGTCCATGGCTTTATGATACTCCTCCCGTATCCGCTCCACATTATTTCCTACCAGCACTGAAGCACCTCCATGTTCCAACAGTGTAACCGGCCTTTCAGTGTTCCACCTCAATGTCAGACAGGGAGTTCCCAGGACTGTACATTCTTCCTGCAGCCCACCGCTATCGGTAAGGAACAGTCTGGCTGTCATGTTTAATCGCAGCATATCATGGTAGCCAATGGGACGCATCAAAACCAGGTTGGGAGTGTTGACCACCCTGTCCCACAGGCCAAACATTTCCAGCTGCTTACGCGCACGAGGGTGGATGGGCCAAAACAATGGCATATCCGATGCGACCTCCCTGGTCAGGAACTCAACAAGAGCTGTGATAATATCTTTATGATCCACATTGGAGGGTCTATGAAGTGTCATCACCGCATACTTCTCTTCCTCAACAGCAGGGATATTTGCATCCTCTAATAGGAGATTCTCTTTTAAAACATCAGAAATTGAGAGCGCCGCAGCCTTTTCACGCTGTGCCTCAAGGGTGTCGATCATAATATTCCCCACAAATCCAATCCTGTTATCCTCAACACCTTCTTTTTTTAAATTCTCAATGGAGAGTAGATCGGGGGTGAGTAATAAATTTGACAGCCGATCTGTCACAAGCCGGTTGATCTCCTCAGGCATCCGCTCGTCGCCCGAACGCAGACCCGCTTCAATATGACAGCACTTTACATGCAGCTTCTTGGCTGTGACAGAACAGGCCAATGTAGCATTCACATCCCCCACTACAACAACCCAATCAGGCTTCTCCTCCATCACCACCTTCTCAAAGGCAATCATGGTATTACCCACTTGTTCGGCATGAGTCCCGGATCCCACCCCCAGGTGAATATCAGCCGGAGGGATGTTCAGTGCATCAAAGAAAGTCTGCGACATCTGGTGATCATAATGCTGGCCCGTATGCACCAGCAGGTGCTCCACCTTTTCTCCATCACCTGAATTATGTTTTTCAATGGCTCTTATAAACGGGGCAATTTTCATAAAATTGGGCCTGGCGCCCACAACTGAGATTATTTTCATGTGTTCTAAATCTTATCATAAAGCTAATAATTCACTGGAAATAATATCCCCTAAAAAAATAAAATCACTCAATGGAGGAATAACTATATTTAGTTTAAATTTGAGCACTTAATCCAAATCTAGGAGAATTTGAGATGGGTAGCAAGCGAGAAGCTTATAGCGCGGTAAAGGTGAAAGAAAAGGAGATAGAACCCAAATGGTACGCAGTTTATACCAGACCCAGGTTCGAGAAGCAGGTCATGAAGAGCTTGCTTGACCAGAGCATCGAATGTTATCTCCCCCTTATCAAGACCATGCGGCAGTGGTCGGACCGAAAGAAAATGGTGGAGGTCCCGCGGTTCAGGTCCTATGTATTTGTTTATATCGATCGCAAGTTTTACGATCAGGTTCTTCAGATCCATGGAGCAGTCAAATATATCACCTTTGAAGGCAGGGCTGCAACTATTCCATCCGATCAGATAGACAAACTGAAGATTATTGTAGATAGCAATGAAAAGGTTGAGACCACATGGGAAACCAGACGGAAAGGAGATAGTGTTGTTGTGACAGCTGGAAGCCTAAAAGGGCTTAAAGGAGAGTTGATCTCTCAAGGTGATCGAAAAAAAGTACTGGTCAGGATTCAGGGTATTGACCAGAATCTGACTGTTGAAGTGCATAGCTCCCTGATCGAATTAGTACGAAACCCAAAGGCGATATGATAGAGGCAGTAATTCTGGATATGGATGGGATACTGATCGATTCGGAGCGGCACTGGCAGCTTACCGAGCGGGCCCTGTTTGCCGATCTGGGAATCGATCTGACCGATCAGCTGCTGGTTCAGACCCGGGGACTGCGCACCGAGGAGATGGTGGCCCACTGGTCAGCTCGTTTTCCCATAGATGGTACAGATCCCAAAGCCCTGATGGAGGAGTATGATGCGCGGATGGTGGACACCATGAAAAAAGAAGTTCCCCTGATGGAAGGGGTCAGGGAGCTGATAGAAATGTTCAGGGAGATGAGACTGCCTGTGGCACTGGCCACCTGCTCTACCCAGGATCATATCGATGCGGTCATGGAGAAGCACGGACTCAGAGCCTCCTTTGACCTTCTGATTTCGGCGGCTGTTAATATGCCGGGGAAACCACACCCGGAAGTCTTTCTGCGTACAGCCACCCTCTTGAAGGTCGATCCCACCCGCTGCCTGGTTTTCGAAGACTCCTTCAACGGAGTAGTCGCAGCCAAAGCGGCCCGTATGAAAGTGGTGGCCATGCCCGACTCCCTGGAATTTGACCAGGATCGCTTTGGTGCGGCGGATCTGAAGATCAGATCTCTGGGCGAATTTACCCTTGAAACCTTTCATAAGCTGCAGGAGAACTAATGGCAAGAGATGAGATAAAAGTATACGGACCAGCAACCGTCTCCAATGTGGGACCGGGATTTGACCTGCTCGGTTTTGCCCTGGAGGCACCCGGCGACGAGATAATCATCCGAAGAAACGGGACCGACAAACTGATGCTGTACGATCGGTCGGGCAGCAAGCTGCCCACCGACCCGGAGCTAAATGTGGCAGCTGTGGCCGCAGCTTCCTTGCTTAGGGACTTACACAGTTATGAAGGATTCGATCTGGTTTTTACAAAGAAAATCCAACCCGGAAGCGGAGTGGGTTCAAGTGCGGCCAGCTGTGCAGCGGCCGTGGTAGGGCTCAATGAACTGCTGGGCTCTCCTTATGATACGGATGAACTTCTTCCCTTTGCCATGGAAGGAGAAAAGCTGGCCAGCGGATCCACGCATGCCGACAACATCGCACCCGCCCTGCTGGGGGGCATTACCCTGATTCGATCGTACGATCCCCTCGATATTAAGCAAATTCCCTACCCGGACGACCTCTGGTGTTCGGTGATTCACCCCTACCTGGAGATTAAGACCGCTGAAAGCCGGAAGCTGATCCCGCAAACGGTAGCGCTGGAAACTGCCCTGAAACAGGCTGGTAATCTGGCCGGATTGGTGGCTGGTCTCACCACTGGCGATTACCCCCTGATCGGTCGCTCGGTAAGCGACGTTTTCGCAGAGCCCCATCGAATCCATCAGGTACCCGACTATGCAGCACTGAAAGAATCGGCCCTTGAAGCAGGTTCC